>DUGU01000310.1:0-3719 GCA_013331215.1 Methanoregulaceae archaeon | reverse complement strand
CCTGCATCCCGGCGATGTTCACGTTGACGCGGCCGAGCGTGGTCGAGGCGCGCCCGATCACGCCGGGCTGGTCCAGGTGCTTGGAGATGACCAGGTGTCCGCTCGGGTCGAGGTCCATCGTGTACCCGTCGATCGAGACCACGCGCTGGCGCGTGCGGGAGAAGACCGACCCCTCCATCGTCTCCACGCCCCGGTCCGTCCGGAGGGCGATGGTGATCAGGTTCCTGAAGCCGTGCGTCTCGCGGCCCACGGTCTCGCTGATCGCGATCCCGCGCTCGGCCGCGACCACGCCCGCGTTGACGATGTTGACCGGCTCCTGCAGGATCTGGTCGAGGATTCCCTTGACCGTCTGCCGCGTCAGGTACCGCGACGTCTGGTCGAGGAACGGGATCTCGCCCGCATACGTGATGGTGATCCCCTCCATCCGGCCCTCGGACATCGCCATCAGGAGCCGGGCCATGCGCCCCATGAGAGCCGTGAACGGCTCGAGCGCCTCGGCCTGCTCGACCGGGATGATCGGGGCGTTCACCACGTACTTCGCGTCCCCGCCCGCAAGGACCGACAGGCACTGCTGTGCCACCGAGACCGCCACGTTCGCCTGCGCCTCGATGGTGGACGCCCCGAGGTGGGGCGTCATGATCACCTGCTCGAGACCGAGGAGCGGCGAGTCGAACGGCGGCTCGCTCTCGAAAACGTCGAGGGCGGCGCCGGCGACCTTGCCCGCGACGATGCCGTCGTAGAGTGCCTGCTCGTCGATGATCCCGCCGCGGGCGCAGTTGATGATCCGGACGCCGTCCCTCATCCCGGCGATCGTCTTCGCGTTGATCATGTGCTTCGTCTCTTTGATCAGGGGGGTGTGCACCGTGATGAAGTCGGCGCGCCGGAAGAGCTCGGGGAGGTCCACGAGCTCGACGCCGAGCTCCTCCGCCCGGTCCTTCGCGATCAACGGGTCGTACGCGATGATCCGCATGTTCATCGCGATGGCCCGCTTCGCGACCTCCCTGCCGATCCGGCCGAAGCCGGCGATGCCGAGGACCTTCTCGTTCACCTCGACGCCCATGAACTTCGACCGTTTCCACTGCTTCGACTTGACCGAGGCGTTCGCCTGCGGGATGTTCCGCGCGAGCGAGAGCATCATGGCGCAGGTGTGCTCGGTCGCGGCGAGCGTGTTCCCCTCGGGCGCGTTCGCGACGATGATCCCGCGTCGCGTCGCGGCCGCAGCGTCGATGTTGTCGACGCCGGCCCCGGCCCGGCCGATGAACCGGAGCTTCGTCCCCGCCTCGATCACCCGTGCCGTGACCTGGGTTCCGGACCGGACGAGCAGGGCGTCGTAGTCGCCGATGATCCCGACCAGGGCGTCCTCGGAGAGGTCGGTCTTCACGTCGACGTCGGCCCCCCCGCTGCGCAGGATCTCGATCCCCTCCTCGGCCAGCGGATCGCTCACAAGCACTCGTGGGTTCATATCAGATCCACTACACGTTCTGTCTCATGGTTTATCAGGGGTGCGGTTAAAAAAGCGGGCCTATCGCCGCCGGGCCTCGAGCACGGCGAGCACCTCGGCGAGGTCGACGCCGGCGGCCCTGAGGGCGACGAGCAGGTGGAAGAGGAGGTCGGCCCCCTCCTCGGCGATCCGTTCGGGGTCGCCGTTCTTGACGGCGAGCACGAACTCGGTGGCCTCCTCGCCGACCTTCTCGAGCGGCTTGTCGATCCCCTTGCGGTGGCAGAGGAGGGACGAGACGTACGACCCGGAGCGCGGGTGGTCGGCGCGCTCGCCGATCACGTCCCAGAGCGCGGCGAGGACGTCGTCGCTCACGCCGCCACCTCCCCCTCATCTTCGGGCTCGCCGGGGGCGATCAGGACGTCGTTGACCTCGAGGTCGAAGAACCGCAGGCAGAGAAGCCGGACCTTCTCGATGGTGCTGCCGCCCCGCCCGATGACGACGCCGAGGTCGGCCCTGCGCCGGATCACAATGTCGACGGCGGCGCCTTCGGCGACCGGGGCGAGCTCGGCGAGCTCGGCCGGCCGGATGATGTTCGCGACGAACTCCGCGGGCGTCTCGCCGTACTCGACCATCTCGAGCCGCCGGCCGAGCTGCCGGGAGAGGCGGTTGATGTTTTCGCCCTTCCGCCCGATGGCGAGGCCCATATCGCCGGGCTTGATGACGTAGATCACCCGGTCGAAGCGTTCGTCGACGATGCAGTCGACCGCCGTGGCGCGCGTGAAGATGCGGAGCTCCTCGATGTAGCGCCGCTCTTTGAACCCGATGCTCCTCTCCATTGCGCCTGCCTCTGATCTATTCCCTGTCGAAAAAGATTAAGGAGACGGATTCGTGTCGAAAAAGAGGTGAGCCTACTTCACGGCAGCGAGGCCGGCGAAGTCGATCGCGTTCACGAGGGCGTCGAGATCGGCTTCGGAGCCGTCCTGGACGGTCGCGACGACGATGTAGCGATCACCCGCCAGCACCCACTCAGCGTAGTCGTTCGAGGACTTGGCGTAGGACCTCCAACCGGGCTGGCCCTTGACCGTGACGGATCTGTACCAGCCGTCGTTCGTCTCGACGCTCCTGAAGGACCCCCATTGCTCCTTGTACGGAGTTTTCGCGACTGCGGAGTCCAGGATCATAACGTTCGCACTGGCCTTGTCGTCGCTGTCCTTGACGTACTCGCCGGTCGCCATTACGAAGTTTTGTCCCTCGCCGTCACTCGTGGTAATTTTCTGGGCCTCGCCATCGAGCTTCCAGGCCCCGGCCGTCTTCGGGATGAACGGAGCGAGACGATCGGCACTTACCACGGCGACGGCGGTCGATCCGGAGCCGGACGTCCCGGCGGTCGTAACAGCGGCAGCGGCGGTGGTCGCGGCCGTGGTGCCGGCCGGGGTGGGGGTCGTCGTGGCCGCGGACCCCGACGGGGTCGATGCGCAGCCGGCCGCGAGGGCGACGCCGAGCAGGACGAGCAGGGCGAGGGCTGCAATGAGGGTACTGGGTGCGGTGCGGTTCATGATTACTCGAAGAGAGCATCGGAAAGGAAGCGGTTAATGCTATCGTTGTCCCGAGAGCCCCTCGAGGTCGAGGGCGGCGACGAACGAGTCGAAGTCGGCGCGCGTCCCCTCGGTGACGGCGAGGTAGACGACGTACCGATCGGCGACGACGAGGTACGCACCGGTGACCGCCCCGTCGCCGATCATGAAGGCGGGCTGTCCGCCAAGCGTGGTCCGGGCAGGTGCCGTTCCGTTCTCCGGCGCGGCCGCGAGACGGTCGACGAGCCTGCGGAGACCGACTGAGCGGCCGGCCGTGTCCTGGATCGTCAGGTCGGCACCGGGGCCGACCGTGCCGTTCGGGCCGCCGTCGGAGATGTAACTCGCCGTCACCGAGACGTAGGGCACCCCACCCTCCTCGAGCGAGAGGGGGGACGACGGCGCCATGAGCCGCCAGCCCGGCGGGGCCGGCGGCACGTACGCGGCAAGAAGCTCGGGCGCAATGAGCGCGGTGTCGGCCCGGACGGAGGGCGTTGGAGTAACCGCTGCCGGGTCCCCGGTGCAGCCGGCACAGACGGCGAGCATGGCGAGGAGAACGAGGGCGGGGAGCAGGGCGCGGGGGTGCATTGTATCAGAAGTGCCGGGTCTCGTAGAGACCAAAGAAAAGGAGGGTTGGAGGGCAGGCCTCAGGTGGCGTGGATGTAGTTGTCCATCCTGAGCGTCTGCGTGCTGCCGTCCGTGTAGGT
>DUGU01000021.1 GCA_013331215.1 Methanoregulaceae archaeon | reverse complement strand
TTGAACTTATACCGTGTCTTCTTTCGTGGACCGTTGTGGTGTGCCATCGTCTTCTTCCTCCGTCGGGTCTTGGACCAGGACGACGTCGAGGCGGGTGACGCGAGCGGGCCGGCCGATCTCATCGGCCAGGCTCGGGCGCGTCCTTCCCCCGTCCCCGGAGACCAGCTCCTTGATGTAGAGCCCGGCCTCGCCGAGGACCTCGATCAGAACGCCGCCCTCTTCCCGCCCGAGATACTGAATATCCAGGACCGTCCGATCNNCCCGCCGGTGCGCAACCCGTGCCGGGGTGCGCTGGTGAATCACGACCCCCCTGAGGGCCGAAATGGCGGATTCGAGTGCGTCGTCGGAGATATCGCCGTCTACCTCGACCAGAATCCTGTATTTTTTATGCGATCGGCTCGACTTAAGCGTTTCCACCTCGGACCGGGCTGCCGGCCTGATCAGGTCGACCGCGACCCTGCCCGCGGCGGACTCGTTCACCGCGCGCCCGAGCGCGGGAAGGTCGAGCGTGCGTTTCCGGGGGGCGACGACCTCCAGGATGAACGGCCGGCCGTTGCCGATCATCCGGGCGTCGATGTCCTCGCGCCCCGAGCCGTGGAGCACGCCGCCGTCCGCGTCGAGAGCCGCGGTGATCGGGGCGGCGATCAGTTCCTCGACCGAGTCCTGGTACTGCTTGCCCGTGAAATTGCAGCGCTCGCACCCGGCCCCGTGGCAGGCCCGGCAGTCCCAGTGGGTCTGCGGGATCCCGCGCTCGAACTTTTGGTACCGGCCGTAGATGAAGAGCGGCGAGAGCTGGACCTCGACCGTCCCGTTCGCGATCTCGAGCAGCACGACCACGTCGGGGTGGCCGAAGTCGACCTCCCGGCCCGTTCTTGCCGAGACGCGCTTGCCGACCTCGCGGTTCATCTCGGACTTCATGGGCTCGGCATGAGTCAGCGAGAGATCGGACCAGACCATCTCCTCGCACTCGGCGAGGAGCGGCGGAACCCGTGTCCCGACCAGGAACGTCGCGTACTCGAGCCCCTCGAGCGCCGCGACAACCCGATCGGCCCAGAGGTCGAGGTCGTCGAGGAGGCCGCTGCAGACGACGCAGTCGCCGGCGTAAGGCGCGTACGGCTCGTGCCGCTCGATCGCGCGGGCGATACGGAGCGCACGCCCCCGCTCCTCGTTCGAGAGGCCGTGAGACCGCTTCCCGAAGAACCGGCCGAGGCATGCGTCGCAGACCTCCCCGGTTGCCAGGATCGCGTCGACGGCCTCCGGGACGGTCATGCGGCCCTCCGGTCGAGCTCGTTGAGAAGCAGCGTAATCGCGTGGTCTCCATGAAGCGAGCGGGGCCCGACGGAGAACCGGGGGAGATCCGCCGTGAGCGCCAGCTCTTCCTCGTCGAGGTTCAGGTGGTCCGAAACGAGGAAAGAGTCGGGCAGAGCCCCAGCGGTCCTGACGTCGTCACCCTCCTCCGCGAGGAGTGCGAACGCATGNNCATGCTCGCCGAGGAGGCGGGCAAGGCCGCCCTCGCGGACCGAGACGCCCTTCGTGGACGCCCGGAACTCGGTCCCGCACGGAAGCGCGAGCGCCTTCTGGATCAGGGAGCCGGACGACCGTTCGTCGGGGTTCAGGTAGCGCACCCGGTCGCCCTCGAACCGGACCGTCTTCTCGGGCCCGGGCTCGCCACGGTGAACGAGGTAGCAGACCACGTCGCGCCGCAGGTCGTGCGAGAGGAAGAACGAGGCGGTGACCGCGCGACAGAGTACGTCCATCCGGCCAGCCCCGCCGGGCATGTCGTTGAGCGACCATGACCCATCGGTCCGTGCGCGGTGGCCGATCACGGCAAAGGCGGTCATCTCACTGCTTTCCCGAGAACCGCTTCATGATCCGCTGCATGTCCATCCTGCCGCCGCCGGCGCCCCGGAAGCCCTTGAGTGCCCGCTGCATGGTCTTGTGGTAGCGCAGGAGCTCGCGGACCTCCTCGATCGTCGCGCCGGAGCCGACCGCGATCCGGTGCGTGCGCGACGAGTTGATGGTCGAGGGGTCGTCGAGTTCCTGCTTGGTCATCGAGTCCATGATGATCCGGTNNCATGATCTGCTTGAGCGGGCCCATCCGGTTCACGGCTTCGAGCTGCTTGTACATATCCCGGAGCGTGAACTTGCCGCGGAGAAGCGCGTTGACGTCGAGGTCCGCCGTGTCGGCCATGGCCTCCTCGGCCCGCTCGACGAGGGACTTCAGGTCCCCCATCCCGAGCAGGCGAGAGATGAACCCGTCAGGCTCGAACCGCTCCAGGTCGTCGCTCGTCTCGCCCGCGCCGATGAAGACGATCCCCGCGCCGGTCTCGGCCACGGCCGAGAGCGCGCCGCCGCCCTTCGCGGTTCCGTCCATCTTGGTGATGATGACGCCGTCGATATCGATCGCGTCGTGGAAGCGCCGCGCCTGCTCCTGCGCCTGCTGACCGAGCGCCGCGTCGATCACGAGCCAGCGGTGGGTCGCCTTCGAGATCTGGTTGAGATCGATGATCTCCTGGATCAGGTCGTCCTCGAGCCCGTGCCTCCCCTGGGTGTCGATGATCACGACCTCGGCCGAGTGGGTCCTGGCAAGCCCCTCCCGGACGACCTTCCGGGCGTCCTTCTCGTTCGGGTCCCCGATGCAGGGGACGTTGATCTTCTGACAGAGGGTCGCGAGCTGCTGGAACGCACCCGGCCGGAAGGTGTCGGCCCCGATCACGGCGACACGCAGGCCTTTCCGCTGGAAGAACCGGGCGAGCTTCGCGGTCGTCGTGGTCTTGCCCGAGCCCTGGAGCCCTGCCATCAGGATCGTCTGCGGGCCGAGCGTCACCTCCGTCGGCGGGCCCATCAGGGCCACGAGCTCCTGGTAGACGATCCGGAGCACGTGCTCGCGCACGCTCATGCCCTTCGCGGGCGCCTCCTCGAGCGCGCGAGTCTTGATGGCCTGCGACAGGCGCATCACGAGCTTGACGTTGACGTCGGCCTGGATCAGGGCGCGCTGGAGGTCCTTGACCAGTTCCTCGACCGCGGCACGGTCCACGACGGTCTTGCCCGCGAGCTTCTTCAGGGCGTCCTTGAGCGAGCTTCCGAGCCTGTCGAGCACCATCTCAGGCCTCCGCCGTGCCGAGCAGGTCCGCGACCATCCCCTCGGGCGTGAACGGCGCGAGGTCGTCGTAGCCCTGCCCGGTGCCGAGGAAGACGAGCGGCTTGCCGATCGTGTGCGCGATCGAGATCGCGGCACCGCCCTTCGGGTCCATGTCGGCCTTGGTCAGCACGATTCCGTCCGCGCCGACGGTCTTGTCGAACTCTTCGGCGCGGACTACCGCGTCGTTTCCCGCGATCGCCTCGTCCACGTAGAAGACGAGGTCGGGCTTCATCACCCGCCGGATCTTGCCGAGCTGATTCATCAGGTTCTGTTTGTTGTGGAAGCGTCCGGCCGTATCCGCGAGCACGACGTCGAGTCCGTGCGCCCGCGCGTACTCGACCGCATCGTAGATCACGGCCGACGGGTCGCCGCCCTGTTTGTGCTGGATGACGCGGATGCCGAGCCGTTCGGCGTGGATGTCGATCTGCTCGATCGCGCCCGCGCGGAAGGTATCGCCGGCCGCGATCACGACGGAGAACCCCTCCCGTTTCAAGTACGCGCCGACCTTCGCGACGGTCGTGGTCTTGCCGGTCCCGTTGACGCCCGTGAAGAGGATCCGGACCGGGCGCTCGTGGCCCCTGATGTATCCGGGGAGGTCGAAGCCCTCGCCGAGCACCTCGAGCAGGGCGTCGCGGAGCGTCTCGATCACGATCTCGTCGGGGGACTCGCGGAACTTCCGGTGCCGCCCGACAAGGTCGCGCCGGACGTGGTCGATGATCTCCTCGGTCACGGGCAGGGCGACGTCGCTCTCGAGCAAGACGATCTCGAGCTCGTCGAGCACCTCTCGCACGTCGTCCTCCTTCAGAATCAGCTCCCGGTCGGTCACGAGGACCTTCAGCTTCGTGAGGAGACCGGCCTTCTGTTCAGTCGCGTTCTCGGCGTCGGGAGCAGGTGTCGGCGGCTCCGCGGGTGCCCGTTCATCAGCCTTCGGTCGCCGGAAGATCCCCGGTCTCGATCGCTTTGCCGGTTCGGGAGGCAGGAGTTCCGTCTTGTCGGAAGAAGAGGGCGAGGACGGCTCGGGAACTTCCTCCGCAGGCAACGCCTGCGGCGAAGGCTCTACGGGGGCCCCTTGCAGGGGGGCTTCGATCGGGGGTGCAGCCTCGACCGGGATTCCGGTCTCCTCGGCGTTCTCGCTGATCACGCCGCCGAGGCGCGACCTGACCCCTGCGAGCTTCCCCTTGAGCCCCTCGAACATGGGTTATCCGGTCGAGGCCGGCGGGGCCTGTCCCTGCTGGACCGCCCGGTAGATCTGGTCGAGCCGCCGCGCCACCTCGTTCGCCTGCCCCTGAATCTTGCCGAGGGTCTCGGCGAGCCGCTTTGCGGACGCCTCCATCTCGAGCATGCGGTCCTCGAGGAAGCTCTTCGCCTCGGCGCTCTGTCGCTCGACGATCACGTTGGCCCCGATACTGAGCAGGACCCTGTCGGGCTCGAGGACCTTCACGCGGAGCGAGGCCCCGCCGCCGACCGGCAGCAGGACCGTGCCGTCCTCCGACGCCGCGAATGCAGTCAGCGTCTCGACGGCCGCAGCCGCCTCGGCCCGGCCGTTCTCGATCATCTGGAGCTGCTGCGAGAGCATCTCCATCTGCTGACCGTACTCGTTCAGGTAGTGCTGCAGCACCTGGACTTCTCGTTCCACCTCATTCACCACTGAGAGGCGTGATACCGTCAACCGTAATATACATTCTCTTCAGCCGGTGCTTGGACCCGATGGCCGTCATGATCCGCTCCGCTGCCTGCGCCTCGTTGGGCGCGCTGACCGTCTTCGTGTACGGCCGCCATTCGTCGCCGCACCGGAAGGTGCCGCTGATCTCGTACTGCTGCATCATATACCCTCGACAAATCCGAATACATCCGCCATGCGCCCGAGCTCGAATCCGCTCGTCGCAGTCCCTGCGATAAAGCCGTGAGAGTTCGCAAGCAGGCCCGTGCCCACGAGCCCCGTGCCCATATTGACCGAGCCGGTCCCGATCGGCAGGTCGGTCACGGCCTCGAGCCGCCCGATCTCCTTCGGCGTCGCCCGCGCGTGGACGAGAACGCCCCTGTTGGTCGCGTACCCGGCCATCCCGACGGTCTTGACGCTGCCGAGCGTGACCCGAGTCACCTCGATCCCGAGGTGGCTCCTGATCTCGTCGATCACCTCGGGCTCCATCTCCGGGTGGACCGCTGCGAACCGGTCGTTCACCAGGATCACGTTCCCGGCCGCGTTCATGGTTCCTTCGAGGCGATAGACCTCGCGGTAGTCCTCGAGCGCCCGCACCTCGTCGGGCGTTGCGAGACCGCTCACGACGACGGCCCGGCTGTTGCCGGCCACGAGTGCACCGACGATCGAGCTGCCCTGGATCGTGGTCCGCACCAGGTCCACGTCCAGCGCCGCCCGGATCGCCTCGCAGAACTCGTCGGGCGCCTCGGGCGGGACGATCGCGATCTCCTCGAGCACCCGGCAGAAGAGCCCGATGTTCGGGTCGCCGCCAAACGCCGTCGTCCTTTCCATGCTCACTCCTTGGCGAGCTCGGCCTGGACTTCGCCGTCGTCGAACTTCATCGCCCGAACGCGAATCCTTCGCGGCGGCTTCTCCGAGCCGCGCTCCCAGACCTTCTCGTTGATCGAGGCGTCGAGCTTGACGTCCTCACTCTTCATGTGCCTGACGAGGAAGGACCGGATGTCCTTGATCGCCGTGTTGGCCCGGCGCCAACGCGGCGCCCGCTTGGTGTCGCGTAGCGGAATGATGTAGATCTGCTCGTTCATCTTCTCGACCATGATCACACCTTCAGCGAGCTGCGGCGCCAGGTGCGCCGCTTCGGGTGGCTGGTCACGTTGCGCTTGGTCCGGACCATCACCCAGGCCGGGACCCGACGGTTCTGCTGCGTCGCCTTTCCGAGGCGAATCTTGAACCCTTTTGTTGCTCTCGACATCTCTGTTCCTCCAGTTATTCCTTTCTACCCCGAACCAGGGTCTGCTCGTGCGACGGGGGAAAGATCTCGGCCGGGTCGATCCCTCGTGCCCGGAGCCCCACCCGTAGTTCGCATTCGTAATCACCGTTCGGGATCAGCCCGGTCTCACCACGCTCGATCTCGAGATACCGGCCGGCGAGCCGGTCCACCTCGGCCCGGGGAAACCCGAGCAGGGGGCGGACGTAAGCACACCCGCACCGATCCATCAGGGAGCGGGCCTCGTTCGGCTCGAGCACCGGCACCCGGTCATCGAACCGGGTTCCGTCGGCAACGACGGGATACTCCCGAGCGAGCGCCTCGAGCGCCCAGCGGTGCACGAGGTTGATCGCGTTGTTCGGATATCCGTCGGCGACGAGCCGGTCGATGGCGGCGCCGAGGACCTCTCCGGGGAGGGGAGCCTGGCGCCAGGCAAGCCCGAGGGCCGCGCCGGCCGCCTCGACGGCGGCCAGGTTCCGTCCCGCGCCCGAGGCGAAGGTGACGACCTCGACCTCGTAGTGCGGGACGAGCAGGAGCGCTGCGAGCGCGGAGTCCTTGCCCCCGCTGAACAGCACTCCCGCCTTCATCACTTACGGACGATATTATAGTCCCGCTTTGCCGGGACCAGTTGTGCAAGGAGCCCTTTGAGCTGCTCGTCCGTGATCTTCTGCCGAATCCTGCCCTGACGCGCGAGCGCGATCAGCTGCTGCTCGACACCGGCCGCGAAGTCGGGGCGGGTCAGCCGGATGGTGTTGAGCCGCTCCCGGGCCTCGGGCTCCAGGATCTCCATGAGGGCCATGTGCACCGCTGTACGGGCGCGTTCGCGCTCCTCCTCGGCGAGGTGCTGGTCCATCGCCTGATTCTGGAGTTCGGCCGCCCGCCGCCGCCGGATCTCCGCGAGCTCGTCGTCCGCCATGGGCGCCTCTGGCGTGCTACGCTTCCTGCGGCGGCGTGGTCGTCTTCAGTTCGTGCGCGACCCCGTCCAGGAACGACATGCCCGCCGGAGAGACCGTGCGGCCGCCCTCCTTCCGCTTCAGGACGAGCCCGGCCGCCTCGAGCTGCTGGAGCTGCTCGCGGATCACGGACCCGGAACCCTTCCGGAAGGCGTTCGGCCTCCCGCCGCGGTTCTTGCGCCCGCCGTAGAAGGTGCGCATGCGCTGGACTCCAACCGGACCGTCGATGTAGACCCGGCGGAGCACCGCGGCCGCCCGCGTGAACCACCAGTCGGGGTCCTCGGGAGGCATCTCCTTGTGTACGCCGGTTTTGGCAAACTCCGCCCATGCGGGCGGCGCCAGCTCAGGCCGGCCCTTCAGTTCCGTCGCGACGCGCGGGATCAGCTGGTCTGCCGGAACGTCATATACCGTTGTCATTTGGTCTCCTCACTGTCAACACGTCTGCACGCAACAGTCTTTACGTATTGGCTGGGAGGGTTCTTATGCATTTCGAGCGAGACAGCGTCAGCGCCGCCGTTCCCGCAGTACGAGTGTGTGCCCCCGGACCTCGACGAGCTCTGTCCCGGTCGCGTCCGCGATCGCCTGAGGGTCCACCTCGGTGTGACGGAGCCACTTGACCTTGATCACTTTTCGATCCTTCACCTGACGGACGATCTCCTCGATCATCGCGTCGGTGATTCCCCGCTTGCCGATCCAGCAGGTCGGCTTCAGGTCCTGCATCCGGTTCCCGTCGTTCATGCCGTCCCGTTCCATAGCGCATTCGGTTGCCGCAGACGAGGCAGGTCACTGTTACGTGGCCGTCCCGGAGCCGGACGCGTGCGTTCGACCCGAACCTGAGGTAGGCGTGGCAAGCATGGCAGAAGGAGCGGCGCTGCTCCCGCTCGAGCCGGAGCCGCTGTCGCATCGCGATCGCCCGGGCCACCGCAATGCATCGATCGCTCCCGGCCGGGTCGGTCGCGTAGAATCGCTCCGCGGTCGCGAAGAGATGGCGGATCCGCTCCGCTGCGATCCGTTTCGTCTGCCGCTGCTGATGCCCTTTCGCCTTCATCGTCGCAATGTTCCCGCTCCCGTGGAGCTCCCCCGGTTCATCAGTCTGTCGCCGGCGAAAGGACCCGGACGCGCCGTCCGACGCGCTCGAGCCGTCCTTCCGCATAGAGACGGATCGCTTCGGGCAGGATACGATGCTCCTCGACCAGGATCCTGGCTGCGAGCGACTCCGCGTCGTCATCCTCGCGCACGGGTACGCAGGCCTGGAGGATGACGGGTCCGGCGTCCATCTCCTCGGTCACGAAGTGAACCGTGCAGCCCGAGAACCGTACGCCGTGCTCGACCGCCTGCGCCGGCGCTCGGAGCCCCGGAAAGGCCGGCAGCAGGGCCGGATGGATGTTGATCATCCGATCAGGGAACGCCCGGACGGTCTCTGGTGAGAGCAGGCGCATGTACCCGGCGAGCACGAAGAGCTCGGCTCCCGAGACCTCCATTGCCTCCCGGAGCGCCGCCTCGTAGGCCGCACGGTCGGGAAACGATGTCCGGTCGATGATCGTGACCGGCACCCCCGCCCGATGTGCCCGCCCGATCGCCAAGGCCGACGGGTTATCCGTGATGAGCCGGACCAGTTCGACCGGGCAGGTGCCGGCCGCGACCGCATCGCAGATGGCCTGGAAATCCGACCCGCGCCCCGAAGCGAGGACCGTGCACCGCATCATGCCCATGTACTCGGGCCAGCCCGGCTTAACGGTTCTCTCCGCCCGGAGGAGGGAGGATCAGCTTGACCCGGACGATCCGCTTGCCGCGCATCTGCATCACGACGAGCGTCGCCCCCGACTCCTCGAGCACGACCGTCTCGCCCGGGTGGGGGATGTGGCCGATCCGCTCGATTAAAAGCCCCCCGAGGGTCTCGTATGCATCTCCGGTGGGAAGCCCGACACCGATCCGTTCGTTGAGGTCGTCGACCCAGACAGAGGCATCGACGAGGTAGATACCCTCGCCCGCGGGCTCGACTGTGGCCTCTTCCTCGTCGAACTCGTCCATGATGTCCCCGACGAGCTCCTCGAGGATGTCCTCGATCGTGACGATTCCGACGAAGCCGCCGTACTCGTCCATGACCATCGCCATCGGTACCTTGCGGACCTGGAGCTCGCGGAGCAGATCGTCGATCTTCTTGGTCTCGGGCACGAAGTACGGGTCGTAGGCGATATCGGTGATCCGGACATTGGGCGTACGTGTCACGACGGCCGCGTAGACGTCCTTGATGTTCAGCACCCCGACCAGGTTGTCGACGCGTTCGCGATAGACCGGCAGGCGCGAGAAACCGGTCTCGTGAAAGACGGTCAGGGCCGATTCGAGGGAGGTCGTGTCCTCGACCATGGTGACGTCCATGCGCGGGGTCATCACCTCGCGCGCGGTCGTCTCCCCGAAGTCAAGCACGTTGTAGAGCATCACCTGCTCGCCCTGTTCGATGGCGCCNNCGGTTCGCCGTTTGTCTCTGCCGCCCCGATCGTGCGTGAGAGCCGGTTGAGCACGCGGACCACGGGCGAGACGATCCGCGAGAGGACGAGAACGGGTCCGGCAGCACGGAGCGCGACGCCGTCGAGAAAACGGGCCGCAACGAGCATGGGACCGATCTGGCCGACCACGAGCAGGGCGAGGGCTGTGCCGGCGATCGCGAGCGGCACGCCGCTCGGTCCGAACTCGGCGAGCGCGACCTCGGTCGCGAGCGCGGCCGCCGCGACGCAGACGAGAGTCGTGCCGATCAGAGTCGTGATCAGGATCCGGTCCGGGTCGGCCCGGAGCTCGGCGAGGGCGGATGCTCCCCGACGGCGGTCGTTGACAAGCGTCCGGACACGAGCCCGGGAGATCGAGATCAGCGCCACCTCGGCGCTGGAGAAGAAGGCCGCGAGAAGGATGCAGATTCCGAAGACTGCGGCCGAAAGAGGATCGAACTGTACCATCTGGTTCACGCCGGAGGAGCCGGCCCTATCGCCCGTTGCTTATAAGGGCGATGCAGTACCTAATCGCGGCGGTGCAGTATAAATATAGCGGAATTGCCGGTCAACCGAGGACCGACCGGATGAACGCGCACTCGGAGGCGATGAGGGCCACCTTCTCGTCGGCCAGATAGGTGCGGTCGAGACGAAGATCCTCGAGTTCGAGCGTGATAGGGCCTGCATAGTGCGCGTCGTGGAGCATTTTGAGCACGGCCCGGCCGTCGGGGTGGCCGGAGAGCGCGAGGTGCATCTTTCCGTCGCTCGCCCGAGATAGATGAACGTTCGCGAGCCGGTCACCACAGAGTTCGACGAACTCGCCAACCTCGGCGAGCGAGGTCCCCATCGCATGCGAGACGTCGAGCGTGAACCAGAGCCAGTCCTCCTGGTCGAGCAGGCGCCGGGCCTCTCCGGGCGACGAGAGGAGGTTGTTGACCTTCCGCTCCATGTTCTCGATTGCGACCCGGACCTTCACCCCTGAAGCAGCCTCGCGAAGGGCCGCGATCAGCCGGTCGAACCGGCGGTAGTCGTCGGGGCTCGGCGGGCGCTTCGCCGTCCTCCGCCCCGGGTGGACCGTGACCACCTCCGCCCCGAACCGGTCGGCGAACGCCACGGCCTGGAGCGCGTACGCGACCGAGACCTCGGCCACCCGCGGGTTGATCGAGCAGGGGTTCAGGTCGAGGATCGGGGTGTGGACCGTGGCGAGTTGGAGGTGCGGGTGCACGGCGAGCGCCCTCCGGAGCTCGTCCTCGGGCATTCCCCGAAGCCAGAAGTGGGGGGTTTCGAGCCAGAACTCGATCGCATCGAGTGTCGCAGCCTCTGCATGCCCCATGATCGTCTCGACCGGGTACTCGTGGAAGAACATGGTCGAGGCCGAGCAGCGAACCATACCTATAGGTGAACCCGGACATATAGAAGATCCATGGATCGGGCTCAGCGGAACCTCTTCTCGAAGGAGTGGAACGCGGACCCCGAACCGGAAGAACCCGCGCCGTATCCTGCTCCCTCCGGCCGCCGCGTCCTTGGGGTCGGCGAGCTCGCCGCGATCATCGACGACCTCCTGCTCGACGAACGCCTCATCGAATGCTTCGTCCGGGGCGAGGTGACGAACTACCACCGTCACGCTTCGGGTCACCGCTACTTCTCGCTCTCTGAGGGGCGCGACGGCGAGAGCGTCGTGGTCCCCTGCGTCATCTGGCGGCGCGACGCGGAGCGGCTCGGGCACGAGCTCGAGGACGGGCAGTCCGTGATCGCGTTCGGCTCGATCGGGCACTACGCCGCCGGCGGACGATACCAGTTCTATGTGCGCGAGGCCGAGCAGGCCGGCATCGGCGAGAAATTTCTGCAGATCGAGCGCTGGCGCTGCGAGCTCGGGGCCGAGGGCTGCTTCCAGGAGTTTCGGAAACAGGGGCTCCCACGCTATCCCGTGCGGGTGGGGGTGGTGACCTCGCCCACGGGCGCGGTTCTGCACGACATCGTGAACGTGCTCAGCCGCAGGTTCCCGGTCGAGCTCGTGCTCTCCCCGACCGCCGTCCAGGGGGACGGCGCCGAGCTCGAGATCGCGGCCGCGATCCGGCGGGTCGAGGGGCTGGTCGACGTGATCATCGTCGCGCGGGGCGGCGGGGCGTTCGAGGATCTCTACGCCTTCAACCACCCGGCCGTCGTCCGGGCTGTGTTCGCATGCACGACGCCGGTCGTCTCGGCCGTGGGGCACGAGGTCGATGTGACACTCTGCGACCTCGCGGCCGACCTCCGAGCTCCCACGCCGTCGGCCGCGGCCGAGCTGGTCGCGCCCGACCGGGCGGTGCTCCTCGAGGACCTCCGGCACGCCCGCCGGCGGCTCGTGGACCTGCTCTACGGAAGGTGGGAGCAGGCCGACGACGAGATCCGCGAACTCCGCGACCGGCTCCGGCCGGCGAGGCTCGCGTTCCGGATCGACCGGCGGCGAGAGGAGCTGGCCGAGCTCGACTCGCGGCTCGTGCGGGCGCGCGGCCGAGCGCTCGAGCGCCGGCGGGCGGAGCTCGCGGGGCTCGCGGCCGTGCACCGGGCACGGTCCCCGTTCGAGCCGCTCGCCCGGG
>DUGU01000187.1 GCA_013331215.1 Methanoregulaceae archaeon | reverse complement strand
GGGATGCGCGGCGGGCGAACGGTCTCTGTCGGGCGGTGCGCACCGTATCGGCGCGGTCTTGCCGGTCGCGGAGCGGTTACGGCCCGGACCGGGGGTCGTGTGGAACTGATCCTGTTTTTTCATATAGCAACGGAGAGGGTTGGTCCTCGCCGGGGTGTATACCCCATCGGTCGTGGTGTGAAAGTGAACGATGGTCGGGATCCCCCCGATTATCCGCCCCGCGGCCGCTACGTTTTCTCGGAATCGCCGGTCGCGTCCCGCCGCGGGGAGCGCGCTGGGGGCGGGAAAGGCCCGACGCTCGCCGGCCCTGTCGCTCGAGGCGTGGCGGGAGTTTCTCGATCTCCTCCGGCCGCACGGTGTCCATGCATTCCTCGCGTACCGGCTCCGCGCATGGCCGGAGGGGTGCCGGCCATCGATAAACGTCATGGACTTTCTGAGGGGGCGGCGCCTCCGAGGGGCTGCGAGGGCGATGCTGGCCGATCACGGCCCGGGCGCGATGGTGCAACCGGGCTGGACGGTCGGTCGCCCTGGGAGGTTGACCGTGCTCTTTCGTGGCGGACACTGCGTGGGTGGTATCGGCCGGCATCGTTTTAAGGGTTTACAGCGTTTACAGCATGATCATGTCGGCGGTCAAGCGGATCCCGGTCTCGGAACCGATCTGGAAGGAGCTCGGCGCAATGAAAGGAGCCGGGCAGACGTACGACGATCTGCTCGGAGATCTGATCGAGCGTGCGAAGAAGGCCCGCCTCGAAGAGGATCTGGCGGCCTGGGAACGCTGCCCCGACTCGGAGTACGTCACCCTACCGGAGAACGGAGGGTGACCTTCGAGGTCAGGGTGCAAAAGCCGGTGGCCGCATTCCTCGACACGCTGCCCGAGAAGTCCCGGCGTATCGTCACGGCAGCCCTGAAGGATCTTGGCGAGAACCCGTTTCCGGGGAGCGGCGGGGATAGAGAGCTCCTGACTCTCCAGAGCGGCAGGGAAGTCTACCGACTCCACATTGCTCGCACGTACACCGCGTTCTATGGGGTCGACACCGGGGCGAAGACCGTCAGTGTGTACGAGCTCCTCTCCAGAGAGAAGGCGCATAAGCGCTACGGGCGACTCTGAGCGAAGCACCGCATGGCCGGTGGATTCGCATCCGTGGCCGGGAGAAAAGATAGAGCCGGAGAGAGCCAACGCATCTCGGCGATACGCCCCGAGGCGCCCGACCCTTCGCTGCCCGAACGGCTCCGGGAGTTCCCCGCAGAGCTGCGGTTCGCGGGCGGGCGGCCGGCCGAACGCTCTCCTTTCGCTCCCGGACGACCGGATTCTCTCCCTCGCGGCCGTGCTGCGCGACACGCCGCAACGACCGCCGGCCCTCGCGCTCGAGGAGTGGCGGGAGCTCCTCGGCCTGATCCGGCCGTACGGGGTGTACTCGTTCCTCGCGTACCGGCTCAATGCGTGGCCGGAGAGTTGTCGGCCGCCGGCCGAGGTCATGGACTTTCTGAAGCTGTAGCACCTCTCCGCGGCAGCGTGAAGCAGAAGGGCCGGCCGCTCGGCGCGGGACCGGGATGAGGCGGAGCGGCGAAAACAATAAAACAGTACACTCTAGAGTATACTACTTGTGAGTATCTTCCTCGACCGCCGGCGGGAGATGGCCATGCTGGACGCACGATACCGCGGAGAGCGTGCGGAGTTCGTCGTTATCTACGGGCGGCGGCGCGTCGGAAAGAGCGAGCTGATCGACCGTTTCCTCGAGGGGCGAAATGGCATCCGCCTCCTGGCCCGGGAAGAGTCGAAGACGCTGCAGCTCCGAAAGTTCGCGCAGGAGCTCGGCGACTTTTTCCGGGACCCGTTCCTGAAGAGCACCGGCTTTGCCGACTGGGACAGCTTCTTCGAGTACCTCCTCCAGCACTCGGACGGAAGGACCGTCATCGCCATCGACGAGTTCCCCTATCTCGTCAAGGAGGACCCCGCGCTCCCCTCGATCCTCCAGGAGTACTGGGACCGGCACCTGAAGGACTCCCGCCTCTATCTCATCCTCTGCGGCTCGAGCATCGCCATGATGGAGGCCTCGACGATGGACCACGCGAGCCCCCTCTTCGGAAGGAGAACCGGGCAGGTCCTGCTGCAGCCCCTCCGGTTCGTCCACGTGCTCGACTACCTGCGAGACCTCCGGACAGCCGTGGAGTGCTACTCGGTCTTCGGCGGCACGCCGGCATACATCATGGCCGCGGACCCCGGAAAGGACGTCCTCGCGAACGTCGAGGAGAAGGTGCTGCGCGAGGACTCGTTCCTCTTCCGCGACGTCGACTTCGTCCTGAGGACGGAGCTCACCGAGCCCCGATACTACCTCTCGATCCTCTACTCTATCGCGCAGGGGAACCACGCCATCGGGCTGATCTGCAACGATACGGGCCTCTCCAAGAGCATCGTCGGGAAGTACCTCTCGGTCCTCATCGACCTCCGCCTGGTCCACCGGCGCATCCCGGTGACCGAGAGCGCGAAGAGCCGGAAGGGGCTGTACTACCTCTCGGACAACCTCTTCGACTTCTGGTTCACGTTCGTCAGCCCGAACCTGGAGGCGCTCGAGCGCGGGGCGGCGCATCTGGTCGCGGAGCAGTACGTCCGGCCGNNCCGCGACGACGAGCGCAGGGTCCTCTTCTGCGAGGTGAAGTGGCAGGACGCGGTGGACGCCGTGGAGGTCCTCGAGCGACTCCGGGAGAAGGCGCCGCGGGTCGCCTGGCACAACGACCGGCGCGACGAGTCATTCTGCGTCGTGGCCCGGTCGTTCTCGCGTCGCCCCGCGGCGGACGGCCGGACCCTCTGCCTCGACCTCGACGACCTGGCCGCGTGGGTTGCGCGGGCCGGGAACGTTCACGCTCCCGGCGCCTGAAGCCCGTACACGGCCTCCGTCGCCGGGCCTGCCGGGCGCGGGCCGGGCAGGAGACGCGCCCGGAAGGTCGCGAACGGTATGCCGGCGGCGCGTAGGAATTAGCCTCCTCTCCCAAAGGCGAAAGATGGAGCGATAGAGAGCCGGCGCATCTCCGCGATGCGCCCCGAAGCGCCCGACTCATCGCTGCCTGGCCGCCTCCGCGAGCTTCACGCCCG
>DUGU01000186.1 GCA_013331215.1 Methanoregulaceae archaeon | reverse complement strand
GATATCGACCTGCTGGTCCGGCCGGGGGACGTGCTCGCGGCCGAGGCCGTGCTCGAGGACCTCGGGTATCACCGTTCGGAGAAAGGGTTCGTCGTCTCGCAGCACCAGTACAACCACGATGTCTTCGAGCCTCCGGGAAGGGGCAACTATCACCGAACTACACCGGGAACTCCTTAATCCGGCTGGACCGGGTCTCGGTACAGCCGGGCTGATCGGGGCTCTGTCGGACCCAGCCGAATGGGAGCAGATTGCCGAGCGGGCGTCGAGTATCACCTCCGGATACACCTTGAACTCCTGGCGATGCTGCTACCCTCCGGGCCGGCGCTACAATTACAGGAGACGTTGCCGATCTGTCGGATTGGCCGGTCCCCGCCGGAACGGAATAACCTGGCTCTGGAGGCATGCAAAGGCACGCCAATGGGAGGAGATCGCCGGGCGGTATCATTTTGTGGAGCCGGAGGGTTACGATTCGGATGAGCAGCAGACGTCGTTATCGGGGGAGTTCGGCGAAGCGGAGGTCGATTNNGGTGTCGCGGGGGCCGGGATATCCGTAGGCGTGTATTCGGGAGCGTGGTATCCGTGGTAATCGCGGTATATCGGATCATAGTACCACTGTTACCACGCATATCACGATCTCCGGTACACAGCTCGATCGTCGATCTCGGTTCGATCGCTGTCCCTTCTGCCCCTTTACTGCCCCTTTACTGCCCCTTCTGCCCCTTTCAGCACATAGCGGGTGCCCCGCCCCGTCGTTCCCTTACGCTCGATGATCTGCCGCTCCTCAAGGGCGGCCAGGTCCTCCGTTGCCTGGCGCTTCGAGACACCGAACTTCTTCCGGACGTCGTTGTTCGTGATCGACGTCTGCTCACGGACGGCGTGCACAATTCCGATCTGCCGCTCGTTGAGCCCCATTGCCCTGAGCGTCTCCGGATCGGTGACGGTCGAGCGAAACGTAACGAGGAGCCCCTGGTCCTCGCTGAACGCGGGCGGCGGCATCCCGGCTTCTCTGCATGCCTCCTGCATTCTGAGGACTCCGCTACCCCACTTCTCGATGAGCTCAAGGTCGTAGAACACCGCCGCGATCCCAAGATTTCGGAGCACGGAACGGTGTGGGCGCTGGAGGTCCGGGAGCGTGATCCCCTGGGGGAGCCCCCCGGGGCTCCAGACCTCCAGGCGATCCTCGTGGATACGAATCTCGGTATGCGACTGGATAGAATAATCACGGTGGCAGATGGCGTTGACGACCGCCTCCCGGATCGCGATGAGCGGGTACTGCCACGTCTGCGCCCGGGTAGCATCCCCGGTCATCTCGAACCGGACTGGGGTGCTCCGACGGATAAAATCCATCGTGTCCTCTATTTGATCCGGCAATCTCCCGGCGATCATCAGGTCATCGATGATATTCAGGTCATTCCGGAAGACCCCGCAATGGACGGATGCTTGAGAGAGGTGCTGCTGCGGACTTTTCCCGAAGAGGAGAACGGCTGCCCACGTCGGCATTTCCCCGGCCGCGAGCGAGAGCTTCTCGAGGACCTCTTCGATCGTCTCGAGGTCCCGGATCCGTCGACGTCCCACCTCGTTCGCCCGCCGGATGTACTCCCGGATCGCCGCCTCATCCAGATCAACGAAGGTGGCGCCGAACGCGGGTTGCAGGTCCCAGCTCATTCCCCGACTCCGAAGATGGAGCTCTGCGATCTCACCGGCCGTCATGGGGATGTTCGATCGATCGACCCGTCGATAGTCCCGCCTCTGAATGGCGACCGGCCTCATCGGGTACTGCTGAACTTCGATGGCGACGATCGCCGCTCCGTCGACATCGACCTTCGACAATGTCGGGATCACGCGGGGTTCGCTGTTCTGGCCGATCCGGTTCGCCCACTCCCGGAGCGTCTCGCCCGAGGGGGTGCATCCGACGACCAGGCCCTGATCGGTGACGCCGATCAGGACGGTGCCGCCCCGGGTATTCGAGAACGCACCGACGGTCTCGATCGCCTCCTTGCCGAAACTCTCTTTGAATTCGACCGTCATCGACTCACCGGCGGCCATCAGCCCCCGAACCTCTTCGGATGTCGGCATGCCTCTGTTCTCACTTCGTCATTGACCAAGAAGAACGTACGCAACGCCGTGAGGATGGGAAGAGATGCATCCCTGGATGGGTCCCGTGGCAACTTTCACCTTCTCGGCACAGTCTCTCCGCTACGCAAACTCGCACCTCACTCCAATCACGGCGATGCACGGGAGTGAGATCATCACGAACCGCGACTACCGGGAGCTCACTGGTGTGACGAACGGACGGAACTGCGCGACCTCAGCGACGTGGTGGCCCGCGGAGTCCCTGTTCGCCGAACGATGCCGGCCGGGCCGCCACATATGGTCTCGCGAGCGACGCGGCGGTACGACCCGACAAACCCGACACGAACCCGACATAATCCCGACAAATCGGACGAGGACTGCGGCCAACTCCATGCCGGCCGGCCCCACCCAAAGGGAAAAGACAGAGCGATAGAGAGCCGGCGCATCTCAGCGATGAGCGCCGACCCGCCCGACCCTTGGCTGTCCGAACGGCTCCACGCATTTCACGCGACGCTGCCGCTCGCGGGCGGCCGGCCGAACGCACTCCTCGCGCTCCCGGACGACCGGATTCTCTCCCTCGCGGCCGTGCTGCGCGATACGCCGCAGCCGCCGCCGGCCCTCGCGCTCGAGGCGTGGTGGGAGTTCCTCGACCTGCTCCGGCCGCACGGGGT
>DUGU01000169.1 GCA_013331215.1 Methanoregulaceae archaeon | reverse complement strand
ATCGGCGCGGCCAGCACCCTGGTCGAGGCCTTCGTGATTGTTTTCTGAACGAAATTTGCCATTATTCTCATCGGTGCTAAACGCACCATCGCTGTATTATCCACAGTAATATTTTAACATTTCCCATGACCCCCAGTAATATATCGAAGACGCTGGCGTACAACAGGGGAGACCGGGCACGACGGCGCCTCGCCGCCGCCACGGTCGGCGACTGCCTCAGGCCGGTCCCGGGGCGAGTTATTCGCGGACCCACTGCGACGAAAGCAGGCGCTCGCCGGACCGCGGCTTCCGCTTCTGACGCGCCTCCGCGTCGTCGATCCGACCGTCGTCGCGGGCGCGGCAGTAGGCCGCGGCCCCGCGGCAGAACGACCGCAGGACCGCGACGACCGCCGCGACCCTCCGGTCCGCGAACCAGGAGCCGAGGTCGAACGCGCTCGCCACGGCCAGGGCGACGAGCGCAACTCGAGCCATCCTTCGGCAACGATACCGACGCCGCCACGCGCGGTGACGGCGATCGCGCCGGCCTCGTAACCGGCGCCGATGAGTTCCTTCATGGTGGTTCCTCCGAGAAGAGAGCGGTTCGCGGGACGGGGCCGTATCGAAGAAGAATCTCCCCCCCGGATTTATAACTCCAATACGGCAGACCGGCGCGAAGAAGAACAGACAGGGACGGCGCCTCGCCGATCCGCGGCAGCTTTAAGCAAGGACGGATTCTTCTTACCTCTACTGATTCTTCGACGATCCCCGGATACAGGTCATGCAGGGAGTCGCCCGAATCGGAGAGCGTGGGGTGGCCGTGATGGAAGGACCGCGAGTCCGGTGCGCAGTCGTCCTGGCGATGCTGGTCCTGCTGCTCGCCGTATCGGCGGGATGCATCGGCGGCCCCGACGCGGTCGCGGATCGGGACATCGTGGTCCTCAAGCTGGGCTCCGACGGCACGCCGCAGTGGACGCGGACCATCGACACCGGGCAGGACGACGGTGCCGAGGACCTGGTCGAGCTCCCGGGAGGAGGGTTCGCGATCGCCGCCCGGAACGGGAGCGACCCGCGCCACCCGGCCCGCCCCCGGTTCATTCGGCTATCGCCCGACGGCACGGTCGCGTGGGACCGGTTCGTCACTGAAGGTTTCGACACCGCACGGGCGGTCGTGCCGGCCGGCGACGGCGGCACCGCCGTGCTCACCGGGAACGGCACGGTCGTCCGGTTCGATCCTGATGGTCGGACACTCTGGGCGCGGGCGACGGGGATCTCGGGGGCGCAGGCCCTCCTGCCCCTCGCCGACGGCGGTTTCGTCGCGGGCGGCCGCATAACGTATCATACCTCCACGAACATCACGGTCCCGCCCACGCCGGACGATCCGGTCCGGAGCCTGGTGCGCCGGGTTCTCGGGGAGACGCCCAACCCGTCGACGGCCGTACCCGTCACGGCCGGTATCTTCGCCGGCGAGGAGGGGATGGCGGTGAGACTGTCCGCCGACGGAGGGACCGTCTGGGAGCGCAGGTACGGCGAGGGCGGCCTGGACTCGGCGCAATCCCTTGTCGAAAGCCCCGACGGCACCGGATTGCTGCTCGTCGGGTACGGCGCCATGCCCGACGCCAATGCGACCGCCGGTGTCCCCCTCCTCGCGCTGCGCCTCGCACCGGACGGGATGCCCCTTCCGGCCACGCAGCTCGGCACGGCTGCGTTCCCGGCCGGCGCCCGCACGGGGCCGGCGGGGTACCGGGTGCTGTACCGGACCGCTCGCCCGACGGCGGACTTTCCGCGAGGGAGTGTCGTTGACGCGGCCCTCGNNTCGCGACGGGCGCGTGCTCGAGCGCCGGTCCATCGATGCGAGCAGCGCCGTCACCTGGACAGCGGACGGCGGATATTTCTCCGTCGGCATCCCGTTCGGGGAAGGGGAGTCCGGCTACGGCGACACGACCTCCGAACGGACCGCCGCGAGCACCTTCCGCGCCCTCCGGTTCGATTCGACAGGGGCACTCGTCCGGGACCAGGCCCTGCCGACGGGGCTCATAAGCCAGGTCAAGAAGGTCGTGCAGACGGCGGACGGCGGGTACGCGGTCCTCGCCCTCAGAACGATCGAGTGAGCACCGAATGTCGGCGTCGCGGACGAAGGGGCGACACCCGCGCCCTCATCCGCGGTCTCGGGAGTCCCGCCCCGTCAGGCCTCCGTCAGGATGCGTTGGGCTCTCGCCCGGGCCGCCCCGTTCACCGTCGGCCGCGGCCGAGACCTGCCGAAGCGCGTCGTCCATTGCCGGCGCGACGACGATCACGATCGACGAATCGGCCCGCCGGCGCTCGAGGACGACCGGGAGCTCGGCGCGGCAGTTCATGCCGGGTCTCCTGTGTCGCCGTCAAAATTATAGATGACCCCATAGTTTCCAGTGGAACTATGGAGAATTACCCGACCGCCACGCTGGTACCGGGAAAGGGTGGAGGGGCCGTCTCTCTGCATACTCGAGAATTCCGGTGTGGTGCCGCCGCCATGGTCATGGCGGCCGGCAATCAGATCCTCGGCGGCGAACGATATGAGGGGCGGCGGTCGCGGTGTGAAAGTGAANNGTGTTGTATCCCGCTCCGCAAGAAAGGGGGAGTTCGCCGATCCCCGGCCCCGATCTGCCGCCGGATCTCCCGCCGGCAGCACGCCGCGCAGAGCCGGACGCCGCGTTGTCCAGGATCGAAGAATGGTACTGGCGGATTACTGCAGTACCGATCCGCTCAGGCGTCGACGGTTCATATGGCGCTCATGAGAAGGGTTATCTCAGTCCGGCCGCCCACCGCGCGGCGGGATACCACCGGACGAACGAGCCGCTCGACGGAGGAGTGATCCCGAATGAGACGTTGCCTGGTTTCAGGTCATTGCCGATAGTCGAGACCATTCGGACCGTTCCCGTCGGCGTCGTCGATCCGCCCATGCCGAAGCGGGTTCCGAGGAGACTGCCGGGGTTGCCGATCGCGTACCGCTTCCCTCCCGGCAGTGGCTTCACCGCCGGGGCGATCGTCCTCGAGACCCCTATCGGGCTCACCGGAGCGACG
>DUGU01000001.1 GCA_013331215.1 Methanoregulaceae archaeon | reverse complement strand
GGGTTGAAATGACACTATACCCTTTATCTATTATTGAAATAACTCAATTGGCAATTCTTTTTCAATTCGGGTCGATCGACACCGGAGCAGTGTTGCCCGCAGCCGGGCGCAGCAGGCCCGTCGCGACGGCGAAGACGACTCGCGGGCCCCGATCTGAAATGGCAGAACCATCCGCGACCCACGTTCACCTCGATCTTCCCTGGAAGAGAACGGTGGCGCCATCAGTCGCAATTAAACTGCGGGACGGCGCCGTCTCCAGGGGAGCTTCCCGATTGCACGGCATGGGGACTGTACTGGTCGGGGTCATGGGCCCGATGGGGGGTGAGGCTGCTGGCATCGATGCGGATGCTCCGGCGGCTATGCGGCACAACCGGCAAAGAGAACCCCCTTCACTGTGCCTGGATCATATCGGGCGAGACCGCCGTCACGTCCACGGCGTCGATCGCGGGAGGATCAAGGGGCGTGTCGTCTGCATTCACGAGCTGCACCGCGAAGGTATGAGTCCCGGGCGCGATTCCCTCCCATGTGTACGAGGTGGCGGACGAGATATTGCACGTCCCCTGGGGGGTGAGGGCGGTCTCTCCAGGCGCCGTCTTCGGGGTGACGTCGCGATAGTAGACGAGGTGGCCCGCCCCCGGCCGGTTCGGGCCGCCCGGGGGAACTAGGGCGAAGCCCGTCACCTGCACGGAGACCGTCACCGTCCCGGATAAGATGCCACCATCGAACGGGGGATCGACAATCAGAACGGCGGGCAGCGTCGGCGCGACCGGGGCCTGTGTGGCGCTGGTCTGCGTCTCGGCACCCGAACCCCCGGTGGGGGCCTGAAGCCCCGTGCACCCGGCGATGAGCATGGGGCAGATCAGGGCGAGCCCCGCAAGGATGCACCACGCCTTCATGAGCACCAGGATGCTTGTCCGGCGCTTAAGGATTTTCCTTATCCAGCTCCCATGCCTCGACGTTCTCCCCAGCACCACCACGACCAGCTCCCCTGCTTCTTCCGGTGCGGTGTGCACTGACGCTGATGACGGGACAGTTCATCGTCATGTGAGAAACGGCGGGGGGTACGACCATCGCCCCTCCTCCCTTTTTGCTATTGCGACACGTATGGCCTTATTTCCAATAAACCTTTTATACTTGCGGCTCTTCTCTCCGGATATGCGGAGGTATATACTGATTCTTGCGGTGGCGAGCCTTCTGCTCTGCAGCGCGCTCCTTGCCGGATGCACCACCACCACGACCACTGGAACGACCGCACCCACGACGGCGGTGCAGACGACGACCGGCGGGGCCGCCGGCCAGCCCACGGCCATCACCCTCACGGCTCAGAACGTCAAGTTCGACAAAAGCACGATCACGGTACCGGCCGGGGCGCAGGTCACGGTCACCTTCAACAACATGGACTCGGGTGTGCCGCACAACTTCGCCGTATACACGGATGCGTCGGCAAGCACCGCCATCTTCAAAGGCCAGATCGTGAACGGCCCCGGGACCACGACCTACACCTTCACCGCCCCGAGCACGAAGGGGACGTACTTCTTCCGGTGCGACGTTCACCCGACCACGATGACCTGGCAGTTCATCGTCCAGTAACGGATTGAGGGGGATCCTACCCCTCCTCCCTTTCGTCCGGCAAGGCCTGCAGGACCACCCGCGCCGACGAGTGCTCTTCTTCATGGCGCCGGCCTTCATCGGCGACGGTGAGATCGACCCCTCCGCAGTGGATCCGTCCTTCCCCGCCCGGGATGCAGCCCCGTCCGCCAAACTGCCCGGGCTGCCGCTTACCGCGCCTTGAGGGAACCGTTATCAGCCACCCGGAACAGAGGGATGCCCGGGACGGACCGATGCCTCGGGAACTCTGCTTCGGAAACGGCGACCTGATGATCACGCTCGATGCCGACCTCTCGATCCGCGACCTCTACTTCCCCTTCGTCGGCATGGAGAATCATGTCGGAGGCCATCGATGTCGGTTCGGTGTCTGGGTGGACGGGCATTTCTCCTGGGTCGACGAACACTGGAAGCGATCCATTGCATACCGCCCCGACTCGCTAGTGAGCGAGGTCCTACTGACGCCTCCAGCGCTCCCTGTCGAACTGACGGTCAACGACACGGTCCACCCGCTCTATACGATCTTCCTCCGCCGGGTAGCAGCGCGGAGCACCGATGGCGGAGCCCACGACCTCCGCCTCTTCTTCGCCCAGGACCTTCACGTCCACGAGTCGTCGCATGGGGTCACGGCCCTCTATCACCCGCAGGAGGGTGCGGTGATCCACTACCGGAAGGACCGGTACATCCTTGCGGGAGGACACGGCGACGGTCCGGGGCTCGATCAGTACGCCGTCGGGACGGCCGAGACCCGTGCCTCGCGGGGCACGTGGGTCGATGCGGAGGACGGGACACTGAGCCGCAACCCTGTGGCGCACGGATCGGTCGATTCGACGATCGGTGTGAACGCCCGGTTGGGGCCCGACGGATTCTCGACGCTCCACTACTGGCTCTGCACCGGGACGTCCATGGACGAGGTGACCGCCCTGCACCGCCGGGTCCGGGCGAGTGGGCCCGGAGAGCTCCTCGATCAGGCCGACCTGGTCTACCGGGTCTGGGTCAACAAGAGCCAGATCGACTTTGCCGACCTGCCGCCCGTCGTCGTGGACACGTTCAAGCGCAGCCTGCTCGTGCTTCGCACGCAGATCGACAGCCGGGGCGCCATCCTCGGCTCGTGCGACTCGGACATCTACTCCTTCAACCACGATAGTTACGCGTATGCCTGGCCGAGGGACGGGGCCTTCGTCTCGATCGGCCTCGACGCGGCCGGATATTACGGCGTGACCCGGCGGTTCTTCCGGTTCTGCGAGCGGACGATCACGCCCGAAGGGTACCTCTTCCACAAGTATCACCCCGACGGCACCCTCGGTTCGACCTGGCACCCCTGGATCGACCTCGGCGGCGCGGCGCAGTATCCGATCCAGGAGGACGAGACCGCACTCGTCCTCCATGCGCTCTGGAACCACTACGACCGGGTCCGCGACATCGAGTTCGTCATCTCGCTCTACGATCCGCTCGTCGTACCGGCGGCCGAGTTCCTGGTCCCGTATCGGGATCCGGGAACCGGGCTGCCGCTTCCGAGCTACGACCTGTGGGAGGAGCATCACGGCATCTTCACCTTCACCGTAGCCGCGGTCCACGCCGGGCTCCTCGCCGCCTCGCGCATCGCCACCCTGCTCGGCGACACGCACCGCGTGGCCCGGTATCGCGAGGCTGCCGCCGAAGTCAAGGCAGCAGCCCTCGCCCATCTCGTCGAGGATGGGTCCGGCCGGTTTCTCAAGGCCGTCCGGTTCGACGTCGACGGCAGCCTCGCCCCAGACAGGACGGTCGACGCGAGTGCCTACGGCGTCTTCGCGTTCGGCCTGCTTCCTCCGGACGATCCGCGGGTGCACGCCACGATGGAGGCGGTCGAGATCCGTCTGGGCGTGAGGGCGGGGATCGGCGGCGTCGCCCGGTACGAGCGGGACCGATACCAGCGAAATGGCGACGATCCGGGCCTGCCCGGCAACCCATGGCCGATCTGCACACTCTGGCTGGCCGAGTGGTACATCGGGCTCGGGGATCTGCCGCGGGCCCTCGCCCTCCTGGAGTGGGTCTGCAGCCACGCCACCCGCGCGGGTCTGATGCCCGAGCAGCTCGATCCGCGGACGGGCGCGCCGCTCTCGGTCGCGCCCCTGACCTGGAGCCACTCGACCTTCGTGCTCACCGTGACGCGGTACCTCGACGCGGTCCATGGCATCCGCCCATGCCCGACCTGCGGCCTGTCCTCGTTCCAGGGATCCCACATCCGTCCGTGGGTCTGAGGTGGATCGACCGGCTCCGGAGGATTCGGCGAACGCGTCGCACCGCAACGGTTTACTGCTCCGCACGAGAAGACGGCCTCATGGGCACTGCACAGGAGTACCGGACTCACGTCACGGATGTGGTGCACCAGTCGCCTCGCGCGGTCTCGGTCAGGTTCGAGCGGCCGCCGGGGTTCTCGTACCTCGCCGGCCAGTTCATGTTCATCGAGCTCAAAGCGGGGATGGAGACCCTGACCCGGCACCTGACCATCTCGAGCAGCCCGACCGAGCCGTTCCTCGAGGTGACGAAGGGGCTGACGGGCCATCCCTTCGCAGACGCCCTGACAGCGCTCGTCCCCGGGGACGAGGCGACGATCCGGGGGCCGTCCGGCAGCTTCACTCTGGACGCCCGGGACGAGGACGTGGTCTTCATCTCGGGCGGTATCGGCGTCACTCCGCTCAGGAGCATGGCCCGGTACGCCGCCGACACCCGCCTGCTGATCCGGATCACGCTCCTCTACTCGGCCAGGGCAGAGGAGGAGATCCTCTTCGGCGAGGAGTTCGACGAGCTGCAGCGGACGAACCCGCTCTTCTCCGCGCACGTCACCGTGACCCAGCCGGCGCCCGGATGGACCGGGCACGTGGGCAGGATCGACCGGGCCTTTGTCGAGAAGGAGGTGCCCGACGTGCGGGGCCGGGGCTTCTACGTCTCGGGCCCGGCGGCCATGGTCGATGCGATGCTCGCCATCCTCAGGGAGATTGGAGTGCCCGACGATCGGGTCCGGCACGAGTACTTCCCGGGGTACTGAAGGACCGGAGCTCGCGGAGACGCAATCGGATCGCGTCAGCAGCACTCTGCAGTGGGGGCTGCGCGCGACCAAGTGCGCCGGCCCCGATCTCATCGACCACGACGTCGTCCTTTGCCGGTGCCCGTGTCCGCCTCCGCAGCTGCACGAATCCCGGACCTCGGACGTTGGGGGAGGGTATCGTCCGACCCCCTCGTTCCGTCCTCCGTGCGATTACTCGTCTCTGACGCAGGCTCCGGAGGGAGGCCAGATACCTCCCTCTGCCGGTGCTGTGTGCTCGTGGGAGGGCTCGGACGCCGGCCCGGCCCCGCGGAGCCGAATCATCCGGTTCACGTAGAAGCGCGCCCAGAGGTAGCTGAAGGTGCCGCCCATCATGTTCCCGGCCACGATCCCCCACCAGACGCCGGCCTCGCCGAGGCCGAAGACGAACGCGAGCAGGTAGGCCGAGACCACGATGAAGACCAGGTTTCGGAAGATGTTCACGACGAGGGAGTAAACCCCCCGGCCGGTCCCCTGGAAGATCGAGCCCGAGACGATCCCCGGCGCGACGAACGGGAAGAAGAAGCACATCGTCGCGAGGAAGGACGCTATCATCGGTGCAAGCGGCGCGCTCTCGGGGGCGTAGGAGAAGATCGAGGCGATTTGGTGAGCGAAGATGAAGGTGAGAACGCTCAATACGAGGCCGATCCCGGCCCCCAACGCGGTCGCGAACCTGTGAGCGACCCGGAGCTTCCCGAACTGCCGCGCCCCATATGCCGCGCCGGCCACCGCTACCACCGAGGTCCCGATCGCGGCGATGGGGATGACCGCGAACAGCGCGACCCGCCACCCGGCCGTGTACACGGCGACCGCGTCCGTGCCGGCTGTGGCCACGAGCATCCAGTTGACGATGATCGAGAGCGCCGCCATCAGCCCGAACTCGAGCGAGGCCGGCAGGCCGATCTGGAGCATATCCGCGATCACCCGGCGGTCGGGAACGAAGTCGGCCCGCCGAATCGAGACATAGGTGTTGCGCTTCACAAAGAACCAGTAGAGCAGGATCCCCGTGACCAGCCCGATCGAGATGACCGCGCCCCAGGCCGCGCCGGCGACCCCGAGTCCTGCCCAGTAGATCAGGACCGGGTCGAGGACGATGTTCAGGAGCGCCGAGGCGACCATCGCGTACATGGTCCGCTTCGAGTCCCCCTCGGCCCGGAGCACGGCGTAGCCGATGTTTACGAAGAGGAAGAGCACGGTCCCGGTGAAGATGATCCGTGCGTACTCGGCCGCGAGGCCGGCGGTCGCGCCAGCGCCGAAGAGGACCGCGATCGGCTCGGCCAGCAGCACGAACGGGACCGTGATCACCGCGGCGATGCCGAGGACCAGCAGGAGCGCATGCACCACCGCGTTGTTCGCACCGGACCGATCGCAGGCCCCGATCCGTCGGGCGATCGTCGATGTGACCCCGGCGCCGAGGCCGCTCCCGAGCCCCATCAGGACCATGAAGAGCGGGGTGATGAACCCGATCGCGGCCATGGCGTTCGCTCCGAGCCCTGCGACCCAGATCGCGTTCACGATGTTGTAGCTCGACATCAGGAGCATCGCCGCAATCATCGGGGCCGAGAGGCGGATGATCGCGGTCTTCGGGTCGCCACGCAGCAGCGCGACACCGGCCGTCTCGGCCCGGTGCGGAAGGCAGCCGCTCTCGAGGTCGCCAGTCTCACTCATGACAGAGCCCTCCGTCGGCACAGGTTCCGGCCATCCGCCGAAGGAGAGATCGGACAGCGGCCCGTTCGTCCACGTCGAACCCGGCCGTGACAACGTCCTCTCACTCGCGGTCAAACCGGACGATCTCGGGGACGATCCGTTCGCCCTCGGCTGTCAGGAAGAGCCGGACGGCCCGCCGGTCGGCGGGATCGGTCTCGCGCCGGATGAGCCCGCCCTCTTCGAGCCGCCGCGCAGCCCGGGCGACCGCGCCCTTGTCGACATGGAAGTGACGCGCGAGCGCCTCCTGCGTGACGTTCTGGCAGACGGCGAGGCTGAGCATGACCGGGACCTGTCCGGCGGAGAGCCCGAACGGGCGCAGGCGCTCGTTCAGGGTCGCATAGTGGTGCTGGAGCACGATTCCAAGGAGTCGGGCCAGCGGCATTTCGTCGGACATGGTATCTCGAAAGTGAGAACAGCATGGATCCGCAGCGGAGATAAAGGTTGATGACGTAACAGTTGACGGATCAACGTTCATGATCCGTCAACGGTCTCCGCACTGAACGGGACCGCCGTGATCTCGACTGCGCGCCAAAGCATCACCCATATCTCTTCGGCAGCCGACCTCACTTCATGCGCACGGTCCTTGCCTGCCTCTGCCTCGTCGCCCCCCGCTCCTCGCCGCGGGCTGCACCTCGGCCCCGCCGGCTTCGAACGCAGCGTCGTCTGCGCCACCTCCAGCGGCCGCGCACCTCTCATCAGGCCATACGACGGCCCAGATGGTCGCGTTCGTCCACGACGCGCCCGCCTGCGCGCGGGCCAATGCCCGGAAGGCTGCCTTCGCCGCGTTCATGAACCGGTCGGACCCGTTTTTCCAGGACGACCTCTACGTCTACGCCTACGACTTCGGCGGCGTCACGCTCGCCCACCCTCTCCAGACGCAGCTGGTCGGGAAGAGCCGGCTCGACGAGCTCGATGCGGGCGTCACATATTTGATCCGCAACCTGCGCACCGTCGTCCTGAGCGGCACCGGCTTCGCCCGGTTCCGGTACGTCAATTCCGCCCACGGCAATGCGACCGAACCGAAGGTCGGCTACGTCGAACGGGTCGCTGATTGGTGGCTCGGATAGGGCATATACCAGACCATCGAGCCCGATCCGACCGCCGAAACAGTCGCGTTTGTCGAGGAAGCCGTTCGATACGCGAAGGCGAACGGAAAGAAACGTGCCCTCATGGCCTTCAACGACTGGAACGGATCGTTCATGCGGGGGCACGCTACATCTTCGCCTACGATGTGAACAGGACCGCGCTCACCCTCCCGGCGGCGCCGGCGAGCGTCGGGTCCAGCCACTGGAACCTCGCCGACCCCAACGGCGTCAGGACGGTCCGCGAGATGCAGGAAGCCGCGCCCGACGGCGGAGGCTTCGTGACGTACATCACGAACTACCGTCTCGATCGGCCGGGCGTCTGGCAGAAGTGCGTCTATGTCGCGATGGCCGGCGACGACTGGTTCGTCGGAAGCGGGACCTGCGCGGAGTGACTAGAGCCAGCGCTCGAGCCCGGCCTGATCCAGGTCGGGCCCGGCGCCCTTTCTTATCAGGAGCCCCCGCCCCTTCGCGAACCCGAGGGCCGCCGCCGAGACGGCGCCCCAGCCGAGGATCGGGAGGGGCCAGTCATTATGCCGGACGATCCGGTAGGTCACGGGGGTCTCGGGTGTCGAGGCCGGGTGGATGCCGAAGACGAGCGCGTGCTTGGATCCGGTGAAGAGCTCGAAGGCGGGGGAGCCTCTGGCCGCCGAAGCGAACTGCGTGATCGGCCGCGGCCGCCCCCCCTCCCGGTCGAGCTTGAAGAGGGCCTTCGCCCCGTGCCTGCCTGCAACCACCGGGCATGCGTCGAAGGGGCGGTGTTCGAGGAGCGGGAGGCAGGTATCGTCGTCGATGTCGAGGCAGGCCACGCGAAACCCGTCGGCAGTCGGATAGTTCATGTCAACCGAGATCGAGACCGTCTCCGGACCCCAGAGCCGTACCCCGGGCGTCCGCCAGAACCGCCGAATCCGTTCGAGTCGTTCGGGGGTCGGCAGGTGAAACGAGTCGCGGACGACCGCGCCGAAGCGGTCCCGACCATACGCCGCACGCAGCAGGGCCGGCGGCGGGGGCGCGCCGCCGTAGAGGCCGCGGCTCGAGATCGCCCCGATCGGGGCCTTGGAACCGGGGCGGCACGGGACCGGGACGAGTCCGTTCTCCTCGCACCAGTCAAGCACCGGCCCGGCCCTGTACGGCCCTTCGGTCATGGCAGCGGTTTCCGTGACAATCGGTCGACCGGAACTGAGAAAAATGTGGAGGTCCGCCGGTACCGACCCGAACTGCGGTCACCGGCGAATCGTCGCGCTACCTTTCACTCGGACTGGCACCCGGGGCCGCAGAACTCGGCGCCGCCAGCGAGCGACATCTCGACCCTGAGCTCGGCCTCGGTCACGCTCCGCTGAAGATCCGTGTCCACCACGATCCCGTCGTCACTGACTGCGTAGACCTCGCCGTTGCAGATGAACATCTGCATCCGCGGGTCGAGCCGGTCGTACACGGCCGCGTCTCGCGGGCCGAGCAGAAGTCCTCGGTCCCAGGCCCATCCGAGGATTGTTGCGTAGTCCGTTTCGCGCCAGTCCGCATCCGGGGTATCGCCGACCGCATACCATGCGTGCTTCTTCAGGTGATCTAGTCGGAGTACGAGGTCCGTCCTTCCGGTCCCCTCCCCTCCCGCAAGACGCTGTCTCATCTCATCGTCGCCGGCGAAGAGCTCGGCCGCATCCTCGACGGAGTGGTCGCGCACAAGCTGCTGCCCGTCTGCAATCCATTCGGTCCGCACCATGATCGATCCCGACCTGTCCTCTGCGGTCCCGCTATATGGTCTTTTCCCTGACAACCGATTGCAACAGTGTGACGATTCGTCCATTACGTGGCCGGTTTGGAAAACAGGGGATGTCGAGGAGACCGGTTGCAATCTCCTCTCGGACGCGCTCCGTGAAAAGGGTTATGATCCGGATTCGGCGCGCGGTCGGTCGGCATCTCTCTTCGCTCGCCTGGGCCCGATTGAGGCGGGGCCGTCCGTCAGGCGTCCATTTTCGGTGCTGTGAATCTGTCCCGCTTTGTCCCGCGATCGGGACACGGCAGGGATCGTTACCGGTCCGGGTCGTCCTCGGTCCGCGGCCCTACGCCCGCGCCCGGCCGCTGCCGCTCGGGGATCTCGGCCTTCCGCCTCGCTTCGATGAAGGCCTGCAGCGACGGGGTCGAGATCCGGTACTCGCGCCCCCACCGCTCCGCCTCGAGCGTGCCGTCCCGTACGAAGTCACGGAGCCGGCGGACGCTGTAGCCGGTCAGGGCCGCGGCCTCTTCGATCGTGTAGAACTTCTGTAGCCCGTCGTCAGCCATTGCTATCCGATGTGTCTCATCGGCAGTTAAAGACGATCCATCGGGGAGTCTGGCCCACTGCGAGCGCGTGCTCGAGGGCCGCCTCCCCCGTCTCACTCATAGGCGTACCTTCGGGCGGGGCGGTTCGTCCTCGACAATCTCGATGATTCCATTATCGAGAAGGAACCGAAGCACGGCTGGCGTGAAGTCGATCACGTCGATGATCTCGCGCCGGATGCGGATCGGCGGGCCCGGCCTCGCTGCCGCCGCCCTGGTCAAGCGTTCGCCCTCCGGGGCCGTGTGCCCTGGTTGCGGATCGCGACCCCTTCGGCGACCAGGTATGCCCGCAGCACGGCAGGGGCGATCCCGACCGACTCAGCGAGGATCGCGTACGACTCGCCGCCCTCGTAGGCGGCGCGGAGCTCGGCCCCGTGCTCCTCGAGGACCTCGCGGGCGTGGCCGTAATGAGCCGGCCGGCGAGGTGGTCCGCGCTCGCGGTGCGTCCGGACGTACTCGGCCACGGCCGAGGGGGAGGTGCCGACGGCCGCAGCGATCTCTGTCGTGTTCCGACCGGTGTCCCACAGGCGGAGGACCTCGGCGAGCACGGGATCCGGGAGCTTCCCAAACCCCCACCCCGCCGCCTCGAGGACCTGGCGGAGCGGGATCGTGGTCACGGGCGCGGCGGCGAGGTCCTCGCGGACCTGCAGCACCAGAGTCATCAGGTCCCTCTTGTCGCGACCGGATCGTCGAGGCCTTGGTTGACGATGCGATCGGCGATGGCCTCGATGGCAGGGCGGGTACGCTCGGACCGGAAGAAGGCGATCAGCGCCTTGTCGAAGTCGTTCATCGTCTCCCCCGCGAGGGGTCATCCACAACCGTGATCCTGCCGAGGCGTTCATTGTCCGCGACGAAGCCCGGACGGATCCGGTCGAGGGACGGGATGTCGCCGCGGTAGACGGGGATCGGCTTGACCGGTCGGTGGGGACGCCCTTCGTCGGGGAACTCGGCGGCGAGGACCTCGCGAACCGTAGCGCGGAGCTTGGGGCTTGACCGGAGCAGGGCGAGGAAGGCCTCGACGTCATCACTCACGGCGAAAGCCTCCGGAGGGCGCCGAAGGTCGGGCCGGCCGGCCGGGCTTCGCGCCGATCGATCACGATGAGGGCGATCCCGCGCCCCGTGGCGGACCGGAGGTAGTTGACGAGCGCGGTGCCGAGAGCATCGGCGGCGGCCCGCTGATCGTCCCCGGAGGTCATGGGCGCTGCCCTCGCTGTGGTGTCGGCGTATTCTCGACGATCACGACCGCGCCGGCCTTCTCGCAGGCATCGACCATGCGCGCCGACAGGCCGATTCCCTTGAGCCGCTCCTGGGTGACCCGGGGCGCCGCCTCTTCGGGGGTCAGGGGGGACATCAGTCCGCCTCGACGGGCGCCTCGGTCTCGACGACGATCGCCCCCGGCGATTTGGTGCCGAAGACCTCGCGGGCTATCTCCCGCAGGACCTCCTGCACATTGGGGTTGGTCCGGATCAGCTCGGCGGTAACCCTGCTCATCGTCTCTCGCTGTCGCTCCTCTGCCTCCTTTTCCATCTCTTCTGCAGATCGGCTATCGCGTTGTGAGGGAGCCCGTGCCCAACTCTCGGCGATGCAGTCGTTACAGAGGTACAGGACGCCACTGTAATCCCCTCCCACATCGCGACAGATGGAGATATTTTCACTCGGGCAGGTGCCGCAACCGTCGCACGTCGAGCAACAGGCATCTCGGGCGAGAACCTCGATCCCTCTCGTCTGTGCGACGTAATGGGCGAGCTCCGCATCGGAGCCGGTCATGCCTCTGCCCTCGCCCATGCCTGGAGTTTCGCGCTGACCTCTGCGGGAGTGTGGCCGGTCTCGAGGACGACGACCTCGATCACGCGGTTGATCATCCCCATGTCGATCCTCGCGGCGGCCTCGGCCTCGGCGGCCCGGGCTGCGCGGTCGCAGCGCTCGAGCGCTGCGGGTGTGTAGGACAGAAGACAGTCCGGCGCGTCCCGGCACCCGTCACAGATACCCGGGATCTCGGCGGCCGGGGTCATTGCGATCCGCTCCTGGAGGTGGGCTCGGGGCCGGATCTCGTACTCTGCGAGGAGTCCCTCGACGATCTTCTTGGCGGTACGCTCGGCGAGCATCTCCATGGCCGGGCTCATGCCGGCACCGCCGTGAGGGTGCCTGAGGACCGGGCCGGGCCCATCATCGGGTCCGGGGGGATTACGATCCGTGTCGGCCGGCCGCCGTCGGCCGTGAAGTGGTCGAGGAGCGCGACCCTCGGCACCATCACGATCTCGGCAGGGTCGTCGATCTGGCAGATGATCATCCGGCCGTTCGAGCTCGTCCGGACGTGGCCGGCCTCGAACGGGACCGCCTCGCCGCCCCGGGTCCGGAGCCGGTAGAGGGGGACGATCCCGAGGTCGAGTGCGTCGGCGACGTCGTCGGCGTGGATGTGGTAGACGCCGCGGCCGTCGCCGTCGAGGACCTCGAGTCGGATCGCGTCGCGCTCGCGGACGGCGAGACCGACCGCGCGCCATTGGGTCTGTGCGTTTGCTCGCATGGTTTTCACCATACTCTTATTGATTCTATGAGTTTATAGATGTTTCTAATTGTCTCTAATTGACATATTCGAGGAAAGAGATGGGCGTTCCCAGGGGCATGCTCCGGACCGCCCTCGAAGGCGATCGGGTCGCCACGGCCAGGGGTACTCGTCGCTGTGGGGGTATTGTGGGGGTTTTGTCTGTGGTTTGCCAGGGGTTTGTCGGGCCCTGGCCGGCGGACACCCGTAGCTGAAGCGTAGCTGACGCGGAGCTTACTTTTTCGATGATATTCGACAGTCCGGCGGGACGGCCGCGGTTGCAACCTGGTTGCAGCCTGGTTGCATTTTTTCGATGGTTTTCGACGGTCGGGCAGGCGCCTGTCGGGTACACGCCGGGCACGGAGGCCTCGCGGACGATCCGATCGGAAACTCTAATGTATACGGCCGCACACGATGGTGCATGGCTGCGTGCGTAAACGTCCGGATCGAGACCGGGACGAAGGCCCGCCTCGACTCTCTGAAGATCCATCCTCGCGAGACCTACGCGGACGTGATCGATCGGCTCTCCCGGCAGGCGATCGACGACGAGCCGTTGACCCCCGAAGACGAAGCCGACATCGCCGCGTCCCTCGAGGACATCCGGGCTGGCCGCGTCTTCACCTCGGACCAAGTCAGGCGCGAGCTCGGCATCAGATAAATCCGGAACCCCCCTCGAAAAACGGATTGCCTTTAAATACTAGGCCGGTTTTTGTTTTGGGTATAGTGTCATTTCA
>DUGU01000006.1 GCA_013331215.1 Methanoregulaceae archaeon | reverse complement strand
AGTTGATCCCCGTGTGGATCGCCATGAAGTTCGTGCCGGCCTTGGCCTGCTCGACCGTGATCCGGAAGAGGTCGTCCTCCTTCATGTGGACGACGGCGCCGTCACGGACGGCGGCCTCGATGAAGGCCTGGTAGAGCGGCACGGAGCCCACGGAGAGGCTGGTCGCCTCGACCACGCGCCGTCGGATCTCGACGAGGTCGCCGCCGGTTGAGAGCTCCATCAGGGTGTCGGCGCCGGCGAGTTCGGCCTGCCGGGCCTTCTCGATCTCGACGTCGATGTCGACGAGGTCGGACGAGGTCCCGATCGAGGCGTTCACCTTGGTCCGGAGGCCTTCGCCGATCCCGCAGAGCCGTACCTTTCTGTACGGCGATACGGGAATGACGATGTGGCCGCCGGCCACGCCGCGCCGGATAACCTCGGGGTCGAGCCCCTCCTGACGGGCGACCTCCTTCATCTCCTCGGTGATGATCCCCTTCTTCGCGTCAAGCACCAGACTCATGAAAGAGCGTGGGGGAAAAGAGGGGATAAAGGCTCCTTTCGCCGATCGCGGACGAAATTCAGGTTGCCTTCTCCGCAAGCAAACTTGATTTCGTTAACGAAGCTGCGGTTGATCTCGGCCCTGCGGCGGCGAATGGCGAAATGGAAGGCGGTGGAGGGGTTCACGCCGTCGGGGTCGCGTTCGCCGCGACCACGCGCCATTCTGTCCCGTGGAGCCCGACCGAGGTCCACGCGACCTCTTTTCGGACCTGCGTGGCCGAACCCTCGGCCGCGAAGGTATACGACCCCGTGCCCTCCGGCTCGGTCGCCATCCGCTTCGCGACCGCGAGGAGCTCGGGGTTGTTCGCGTACATCGGGTCCGAGAATGCATACCGCCCTACCTCGGCCGCGTCGCGGTCGTACAGGAGGAGGCCGTCCGTGTCCATCACGAAGACCTCGGCCGACTTCCCGGTGAGGGCCTCCTGCACGGCCATCGACAGAAGGACAGTCGGGCGGATGAGGAGGCTGGCCGAGCCGTTGAACCGTCCGGACGGGGCGACGACTGGGTACTCGATGTCGGTCGCGTTCACGCCCTCGACGGTCCTGAAGACTCTGCTCATGACGGGCTGCTGCGTCGAGCGTAGTCGGCGGACCTGCTCCTGCGCGCTGATGTCCGCGCCCTCGGCAGAGGAGAAATCGATCGGCTCGACGGTCAGCATGATGCCGTCCTTCGAGACGGCCGCGGCATCGATCACGGCCGGCGAGCCGAGGGGGAGATCGCGGAGGACGCGCCGGGTCTCATTGCCGGTCATGGCCGTCGGCCCGAGTGCCTCTGCCGCCTTCGCGGTATCGCGGTCGAGCCGGTCGAGCGCGGTCTGCACGCTGGGCGCGACGGCCGTGAGCGCGTCGCCGGGCGCGAGCGTGGCGGGCGTCCGAAGTGTTCCATGGGTCGGCATGGTCGTCGCGGACGGACTCGCGTTCCCGCTCGGAGTCGGGGTGAACTGCACTGCGAGCACGATGGCCGCGGCGATGAGGATCAGGCCGAGGCCGAGCAGAACGAGGGACTTTCTCTCCATGGTCCACCTGGATCCAGGTGGGTCCCGGGATGGGATAACCGTGCTGTAAAAAGGGGTGAGGGGGACGTGCGATCAGATCTTGCGGTCGACTTCCTCCTTGACGTCGCGCGCCTTCTCCTTGGTCGTCTCCTTGATGTCGCGAGCCTTCTCAGTCATCGTTCCGGGGACCCGGGCGCCACTCGCCAGGGGGGTGGAGACCTCCTCCCCGCGCCGCTCGAGCCGGGGCTCCTTAGCCTCGTCGCTCCGGCGCCGGCCTTCCCGGATCCGGGCGGCGTCCGCCTGCCCCTCGGGGGTCTGGATGCCAACGTCCCTGGGCGCGTTGATCTGCGGCTGGGTCTCCCAGTCGGGGTGCACGCTCGGGTCCTCGGCGTGCATCCGGGAGCGCTCGTCCACGGTCCCGTAGGGCTTCATCGACGTCACCCTCTCCGTGCCCGGAGGCACGACCGTCCCTGTCATGGGCCGCTCCACGGGCATGGGGCGGGTCGGCTCTGTCCCGATAGCGGCGCCCTGCCGGATCATTCGTTCGCCGGTCATCGGCTCCATCCGCGTCGCCTCCTTCCCGGGCATGTCCTTCGAGGACATGTCTTTCGAGGCCATCCCGGTCCGCATGGCCGCCGCCTCCATGGTGGCCGTGGACATGATCGCTTCGCGGTCCATCTTCTCGCGATCCATCTTTTCGCGGTCCAGCATCCGGGTTGCGGCGAGGTCGGCCTTGTCCGTAACCTCGGTCGGCTTCTTCAGCTCCGAGACCGGGCGCGTGCCGTAATCCGTTTCACCCTCGGGCCCGCAGCCGCCTGGGTTCTGGATCATGTCCCAGTCGGCGCCGCTCGTCTTCTTCTCGGGACCGGGGGTCATACCTTCTCCGCCCATGGTGGGCAGGGGACCCGTCAAAGGCCCGCCCGGCATCTCCCTGTCCTTCTCTTTATTTTTCATCCCGGTCGGTTTCTCCCCGACCTTCTCGGTGGCCGGCCGATCGACTGGAGATGCCGTCATCCCCGCCTCCGCACGCTTCCGATCTGCATCCGTAACGCCGAGCGCGTCTTCGACCTTCCGGGTCAGCGGCCGGTCGTCCTTGGTCTCCTTCATCGGGTCTGCCATATTCGATTTCACCGACACGTGGAAAGACCCATGAATATATAAAGTTGTTGTAGCTCGTGCTCCGATCCGCATGGCCGCGCCGGAGAGAAAAAGTGGGATCAGATAATAAAGACTGCGGCCGCGACCACGGTCGTCCAGAGTCCGTTCGGGTCGCCCTGGGACGCCTGGCAGATGTGCTTGGTCTCGATGATTTTGCCGCTCGCCTTGTAGATCTGCTCGCGCTCCTGCCAGGCACAGTCGGGGTCGAACGCGATCCCGAGCGTGGTGGCGAGCATGGTCGCGGCAAGGTCCTCGGCGTACTCGCCCGAGATCTCCTCGGTCTCGCCGAAGGCGTGGTGCTCGGAGAGGTAGCCATAGGCGTGGGCCTCGCGCGGCAGGGCCTGCCCGATCGCTGCCGAGACGAGCCGCGTCGGCTCGTTCGTCTCGTTCCGGGCCATCACGCAGTAGACGATCTGGCCGGACTGGATCTCGTTGAGCCCGTCGTCCCGCGAGACCTCTTTCGCGTGGGGAGGGAAGATCGAGGAGACGTAGACCAGGTTGCATCGCTCGATCCCGGCCTGGCGCAGCGCGAGCTCGAAGGATGCGAGGCGGTCCTTATGCACGCCGACGCCCCTGGTGAAGAAGATCTTCGTCGGAACAACCATGCCCCAGCTATTCGATCGCCCACGCTTTTTAGTTTATGGTTGCGTATTGCGACGGAATCGGCGGGAGGCCGGAGATGCTCCGGGTTCG
>DUGU01000092.1 GCA_013331215.1 Methanoregulaceae archaeon | reverse complement strand
CTACGTCAACGACATGGGCCGGCAGATCGCGATCGTGGTCTGGGGCATGGACCACCTCGGGATCGAGGCCGAGCCGGACGAGAAGCCCGACGCCTACACGGCCCGGGTCTACGTCGAGGCGAACCGGCGGATCGAGGCCGATCCCGCGATCACGGCCGAGGTCGACGCCCTCATGCAGCAGATCGAGGCCCAGGACCCCGCGACGGTCAGGAAGTTCCGGAACGTCGTCTCCCGCTGCCTGGACGGCTTCAAGGAGACCCTCGCGGCGCTTGCCACGCCCCACGACCGCTATGTCTGGGAGTCGGACTTCCTCCGCATCGGCGACATGGAGCGGCTCCTCAACCGGTTCGTGCGGCGGGCCGAGGCGCACCAGGACGAGATCTTCTGGCTCGACCTCTCCGCGTTCGGCATCAAGAACCGGTACGTGCTCCGGCGCTCGGACGGGACCAGCGTGTACGCGGCCCGCGACCTCGCGTACCACGTCTGGAAGGGCCGGAACGCGGACCGCGTCATCGATGTGCTCGGCGCGGACCACAAGCTGATCGGGGCGTCGCTCCAGGCCGCGCTCAAACTCCTCGGCGAGAAGCCGCCGGAGATCGTCTTTTTCGAGTTCGTCTCCCTTCCCGAGGGCTCGATGTCGACCCGCGCCGGGAAGTTCGTCCCGTCGGACGACCTGGTCGCGGAGACTCGCCGCCGCGCTCTCGAGGAGGTCACAGTCCGCCGGCCCGAGCTCCCCGAGGCGGAGCGCCTCGCCATCGCGCGCTCGGTCGCGCTCGCCGCGATCCGGTACGACATCGTCCGGGTCTCGCCCGAGAAGTCGACCGTCTTCGACTGGGCCACCGCCCTCGACTTCGAGCGGCAGTCCGGGCCGTACGTCCAGTACGCCCACGCCCGGGCCTGCTCGATCCTCGAGAAGGCCGGCGGCGACTGGTCCGAGGCGTACGCCTGCGAGTCGGCGTACGAGCGGGCCCTCGCCCGGCAGATCGCGAAGTTCCCGGTCGTCGTGGCCCAGACGATCGAGGAGCTCCGCCCCCACCTCCTCGCGACGTACGCGCGCGAGCTCGCGGACCTCTTCAACACCTTCTACCACTTCGAGCCCGTGCTCCGGGCCGAGGGGCGGACCCGCGACTCGCGGCTCACGCTGGTGAAGGCCGCGCAGAACACGCTCAAAGAGGCCCTCGAGACCCTCGGCATCGATGCCCTCGCCTCCATGTGAGCCCGGCCGCGCGGCCCTCGCCCGGCAGGGCTACCTCTTCGTCGACCGCTCCTCGACCGCGGCCGTCAAGCCCTGCCTCTGGTGCCGCCGCGCCCTCGGCGGGGGCGAGACCTGCTACAAGCAGCAGTTCTACGGGATCGAGTCCCACCGCTGCGTCCAGATGACACCGACCCTCCGCTGCAACCAGCGCTGCCTCTTCTGCTGGCGCTCCTTCGAGCACGAGCCGAGGGAGGAGGTCGAGCTCCCGCCCGAGGCCCTGCTCGCGGCCCTGCCGCGGTTGCAGAAGCAGGCGCTCGCGGGGTACAAGGTCCACGTCGCGCCCGAGCGGTTCGACGAGGGGGCCGCGCCCCGGCACGTCGCGGTCTCGCTCGCGGGCGAGCCCACGCTCTACTCGCACCTGCCCCGCTTCCTCGACCTCTGCACGGAGGCGGACCTCACCACGTTCCTGGTCACGAACGGGACGCGCCCCTGGGTCGTGCGCGACTGCCGGCCGTTCCAGACCTACGTCTCGCTCGACGCGCCGGACGAGGCGACGTACCGCTCCGTCTGCCGCCCCGCGGACCCGAACGCCTGGGAGCTCGTGGCGGAGAGCCTCGCCCTCCTCGGCACCCGCCGCTCGGCCGTGCGCACGACCCTCGTCGCGGGCCTGAACGACCACGACCCCGCCGGGTACGGCGCGCTCGTCGCGGACGCGGCCCCGACCTTTGTCGAGGTCAAAGGCTATATGCACCTCGGGTACAGTAGAAAGCGACTCACGGCGGCGCACATGCCGTCGCACGAACGGGTCCGGGCGTTCGCCGAGCAGGTCGCGCGGCACGCCGGATACCGGGTGCGGGACGAGAACATCGCGAGCCGCGTGGTCGTGCTGGAGCAGATAGAATGAGGTTCAACGTCGAGGAGTGGAGGGAGCGGTCGAGAAGCGACTTCGAGGGGGCCTGGCACGCGGGGCCGTCGGTGCTGACGCCGCCGGGCTCGGCGGAGCGGTACCCGCGCCTCGCGTACACCCGCGCCACCCGCCACCCGGTCTTCGAGACGATCCATCGCCTCCGCGAGGCGTACCTCTCGATCGGCTTCTCGGAGTACGCGAACCCGATCATCGTGGAGGAGGCCGAGGTCTACCGGCAGTTCGGGCCGGAGGCGATGGCCGTGCTCGACCGCGTCTTCTACCTCGGGGGCCTGCCGCGGCCGAACGTCGGGATCGCCCGCGAGCGGCTCGACCGGATCAACGCGATCCTCGAGAGCACGATGGACGAGCCGACCGAGGAGGCGCTCCGCGAGTGCCTGCACGGGTACAAGAAGGGGACGATCGACGGCGACGAGCTCGCCCACGAGCTCGCCTGCGTCCTCTCGACCGACGACGCCCGCGTGGTCCGGATCATGGACGAGGTCTTCCCCGAGTTCCGCGAGCTCGCGCCCGAGTCGAGCAGGGCGACGCTGCGCTCGCACATGACGAGCGGCTGGTTCCAGACGCTCGGCGCGATCTGGGACCGCTCGCCCCTCCCGCTCCGGCTCTTCTCGGTCGACCGCTGCTTCCGCCGCGAGCAGGAGGAGGGGCCGACGCGGCTGATGACGTACCATTCGGCCTCGTGCGTGGTCGCGGGCGAGGACATCACGAACGAGGAGGGGAAGGCCGTTGCGGCCGCGCTCCTCTCGGCCTTCGGCTTCACCGACTTCCGGTTCCAGCCCGACGAGAAGCGGTCCAAGTACTACATGCCCGACTCGCAGACCGAGGTCTACGCCCGCCACCCCGCGATCGGCTGGGTCGAGGTCGCGACCTTCGGGCTGTACTCGCCCTCGGCCCTGGCCGAGTACGGCGTCGGCGTGCCGGTCATGAACCTGGGCCTCGGCGTGGAGCGGCTCGCGATGGTCCTCGGGCAGGAGAACGACGTCCGGGCCATGGTCTTTCCGCAGTTCCACCCGCGGCCGCTCAACGACACCGAGCTCGCGGCCGCGGTCGGCCTGCGCGAGGAGCCGGCCACGGTCGAGGGGCGGAACATGGCTGCGGCGATCGCGGCCGTCGCGGCCGATCACGGCGACGCGCAGGGCCCGGCCTCGTTCGAGGCCTGGGAGGGCGAGGTCGCCGGCACCCGCCTCCGCGTCTTCGTCGAGGAGCCCGAAGCGACGTCCCGGCTCCTCGGGCCGGCCTGCATGAACGAGGTCTTCGTCCGCGACGGCTCGGTCCTGGGCGTGCCCGATACCGAGAAGTTCAAAGACGTCCGCGAGAACGGCGTGCCGACGGGCATCCGGTTCCTCGACGCGGTGGCCGCGCTGGGGGCCGCCCGGATCGAGGAGGCCGCGCGCTGCGGCGGGGCCACGACGGTCCAGGTCAAGATGGCGAAACTCCCGAGCGACGTCAACCTGAAGGTGGCCGAGTTCGCGATGCGCTCGGTCACGGACCGGAAGAAGAAGGTCGACGTCCGCGGCCCGATCTTCGTGACGATCCGGTCCGAGGTCATAGATTCAGAAAACTGAGCCGCTATCTCTCTTTTCCTTATCTCAATACATCGAGGACGTCTCGAACCGGATAGTCTCAGCCTCCGCGAAAGGCCGAATGGTTATTCGGCCATCACGAGATCATCTATACATACGAGACGGCAGCATGGAGGCACCATCAGCAATCCCCGAGGGCATCCGCACGCTTGTCCAGAGCTTCGAATTTCACGAAGCGGCCTACAAGCGCGGCCAGTTCAACGAGACCCAGCTGCGACGAGAGTTCATCGATCCGTTCTTCAAGGCGCTCGGGTGGGATATCGACAACAATCAGCGCTATTCGGAGCTCTACAAAGACGTGATCCACGAGGATCCGATCAGGATACGGGGCTCCACCGAGTTCATCGATTACTCCTTCAGGATCGGAGGGGCTCGGAAATTCATCGTCGAGGCCAAGAAGCCGGGGGTGAATATCAAGGACGATGCCAATCCCGCCCTCCAGATCCGCCGGTATGCCTGGAACGCCCGCCTCCCGCTCGCCGTCCTGACCGATTTCGAGGAGTTCGCGGTCTACGACTGCACCAAGAAGCCGATGCCGGGCGACACAGCGGCCACTGCCCGGGTTGCGTACTTCACCTACAAGGAGTACCCGGAGAAATGGGTCTGGATCGCCTCCATCTTCGCAAAGGAAAGCGTCCTGCAGGGATCCTTCGATCACTTTGCGCAGCAGACAAAGGGGAAGAAGGGGACCGCGACAGTCGACGAGGCCATCCTTGCCGATATCGAGGAATGGCGGGACGCCCTCGCGAAGAACCTCGCGCTCAGGAACCCGGCGCTCACCGTCGACGGGCTGAACGTCGCGGTGCAGCGGACGATTGACCGGATTCTCTTCCTCCGCATCTGCGAGGACCGGGGCATCGAGGAGTACGGCTGCCTCCAGAAACTGCTCGACGGGCAGGATATCTACCAGCGCCTCCTTACCTTATTCCAGCGAGCGGATACCAGATACAACTCCGGCATCTTCCACTTCTCTCCAGAGAGGGGAAACGGCGAGCTGCCGGACACGCTCACCCCAGGCCTCGCCATCGATGACGCGGTTCTGAAGAAGATCATCAAGCGGCTGTACTACCCGGAGAGCCCGTACGAGTTCTCGGTCATCTCGCCGGTCATCCTCGGGCAGGTCTACGAGCAGTTCCTCGGCAAAGTGATCCGGCTCACGGCCGGGCACCAGGCAAAGGTCGAGTACAAGCCCGAGGTGAAGAAGGCCGGCGGCGTCTATTACACGCCGCAGTACATCGTTGACTACATCGTCAAGCACACGGTCGGGGAGCTCGTGAAGGATAAATCGCCCCGAGAGGTCGCGTCCCTCCGTATCCTCGACCCGGCCTGCGGATCGGGCTCGTTCCTCCTCGGGGCGTACCAGTTCCTCCTCGACTGGCACCTCGAGTATTATATTCACAACCTCGTCCCGGTCCTCGCGGGCAAACCGACGACTGCTCCCGAGGTCCAGTCCTTCCTTCCCGCACCGATTCCGAAAGGGGGAAAGAAGAAATCTGCCAACGATGGGAATCTCCCTATCTACAAGGCCGCGAATCAGGTCACCTCGCGAACACGGAGCGACTGGAAGCTGACCACGGCCGAACGGAAGCGGATCCTCCTGAACAACATTTACGGCGTGGACATCGATACGCAGGCCGTCGAGGTAACGAAGCTCTCGCTGCTCCTCAAGGTGCTGGAGGAGGAGAACGAGGAGAACGTCTCGAAGCAGTTGAAGCTCTTCGACGAGCGAGTCCTGCCGAGCCTGCACGAGAACGTCAGGTGCGGCAACTCGCTCGTCGGCACGGACATTCTCGCAACGGGGCCGCTTTCGCCGGAGGAGATCGGCCAGATCAACCCCTTCGACTGGGAGCGCGAGTTCCCGTCGATCATGGCGACCGGTGGGTTCGACGTGGTGATCGGGAACCCGCCGTACGTGTGGCATGAATTTTTATTGAGTATCAAGGTGTATCTGAAAGGCCATTATCAAACATTCCACGGATTAGCTGATCTATATGTCTATTTTATTGAACGTGGGGTAAATCTGCTGAAGGACGGAGGAATCTTTTCCTATATCGTTGGGAATAAATGGCTCCGATCCAATTACGGGACCCCTCTAAGAATATGGTTGAAGTCTCAGAACATAGAGGAAATTGTCGATTTTGGCGATTTACCAGTGTTTAAGAAGGCCACATCGTACCCCTGCATTTTACGGACATCTAAAAAGCAGGTCAACAATGAATTCAAATGCGTCCGTGTTAATTCCTTGACATTCTCGAATTTAGAGGACTATGTCAGCGAACACCAATATTCGGTACGGAAAATATCACTCGACGATTCTGGTTGGACGCTTGCAAATGAGAGAACTCAGGCTTTGTTAGAAAAACTAGGGTATAGTGTCATTTCAAC
>DUGU01000100.1 GCA_013331215.1 Methanoregulaceae archaeon | reverse complement strand
GCCCGATTGTTAAGAGCTATCCTCTCTGATCCTTTTCCAAGCTTCCGGCACGAGCGGGCCCGAAGGCCGGCCCGCGGCGAACGGATCGGAAGCCTGATATTTCAAATCGCACCATCCACCATTACGGGCACCCCGCCCGGCGGCGAGGCTCCCCCGCAGTCTCTGCACGCCGCTACGCTCCCGCAATGGCGGGAGGCCCGGCAGGAGCACGCGATGTCCGGCCTCTCTCACATACTTTTGGCGACCCTGGGAGTGATCCTCCTCGTCCAGGCTGTCTCGGGAGCGTACTCGCTCGTCGACGTGATCGGGACGGGGGGGTCCGACCCGGGATACTTCAACGGACCCCGGGGCGTGGTCGTCGACGGCGACGGTCTCATCTACGTGGCCGATACCGACAACAACCGGATCCAGGTCTTCTCTCCCGACGGCCGTCTCGTCCGGTCATGGGGTTCGCAGGGGAGCGGGCCCACGCAGTTCGTGCAGCCCGTCCCGATCATCATCGGCCCGGACAACAACCTTTATATCGGCGATCTGGGGAACCATCGGGTGGCCGTCTATACGAAGGCCGGCGCCCTCGTCCGAACGATGGGAACGACCGGGATGGACCCGTGGGGGATCGCCGTCGCCTCCGACGGAGATGTCTTCGTCGCGGGCGGAAACCAGAACGTGGTGCACCTGTTCGGCCCGGACGGGACACTCCTCGATTCGTTCGGGGGACCGGGGCGAGAAGAGGGGAAATTCTCGTTCCCCAGGGGGTGCGCGTTCGGTCCCGATGGGCTCCTGTATATTGTGGAGTCCGAGACGCAGCGCGTGCAGCGGATGGACCAGTACGGCGCGTTTCACGGAACGTTCATCTCCACCCACCTCTGGAAGCCCATCGGGTGTGCCTTCGACGCTGTGGGGAACTTTTACGTTGCGGACGAAGGCACGTTCATCGCCAGGTTCGGCCCGGACGGGACCTTCATCGAGGACTGGAACGGCCGGTGCGAGGCGCGAAAAAGTGCCGCGAAGCCGAACGGGATTGCCGTCGACGGCGCCGGCAGGGTCTACGTCACGGACGTGACCTCGAACTGGGTCGCGATCTGGAAGCGCTCGGACCTCGCCGCGCCCGCTCCCACGCAGACACCCGCGGGGGCGGCGTACAGCCACGTCCGGAGNNGATGGTTCTTCGATGAGCCCTCCGACGTGGCCGTCGGCGCGACCGGAACGATCTTCATCGCGAACCCGGGATACGGCGAGATCGTCGCGCTCTCCTCCGCCGGGACGTACCAGAGGTCCTGGCTGGGGGACGAGATCGACGATCCGTACGAGATCTCCGTGGATTCCGCCGGACGCGTCTACGCACTCGGAACCTCCCCCGGTCCTTACGACAGGATCGAGCGGTACGAGCAGGACGGAACGGACCTGGGCGGTTGGCCTACGGAATACTCCCCTTCGGGCTTCACGGTCGACGCCGCGGGTCAGGTCTGGGTCGCCGAACCGTACGACCACCGGGTCTCCGTCTACGCGTCGTCCGGGGGTCTCCTCCGGCGCATCCAGCAGCCCGGGTCCCCGGACGCGCTCGTATGGAACCCCACCGCGGTGGCAGTGGAGCCCGGGGGCGGGATCGTTGTTCTCGACAGCGGGGACCTGGCCAATACGGGCGGCGGGCCCACCCCGTTCCACCGGGTGAAGCGTTTCTCGAGCATGGGGGCCCCGAGCACGGCCTGGAGCGGGAACGGCACCGGTTCCGGGCTCGGGTTCCGGGCCCAGGACGTGGCCTGCGACTCCCGGGGACGAATCTACGTCGCGGACACGGGGAACGACCGGATCCAGGTCTTCTCCGCACAGGGAACGCTCCTTGCCCAGTGGGGGACGACGGGGAGCGGTACCGGGCAGTTCCACGAGCCGCGAGGCATCGGGGTCGACGCAGCGGGCCGGGTCTACGTCGCGGACACGGGAAACGACCGGGTCCAGGTCTTCGCCCCGCCCGCGGTGGTCGTGCTCACGCTCCCCGGCGGGTCCAGCCTGCCGACCTCGACCGCCGGCAACGGGGTGTACGATGATGTGAACGGCAACGCGCGGACGGACTTCGCGGATGTCGTGCTCTACNNACGGCAACGGCCGCATCGACTTCGCCGACGTGGTCTGGCTCTTCAATCACCTGTAAGACCCAGCCTCTCTCGTTTCCCGAAGGAACACGCGGTCGAAATGCGGGCGAGCCGATAGGTACACTTGAAAGGCGTCGACGCAGCACACGCCGGATCCGGTAACGCACAGAACGCGTGTGCGGCCGCGTCGGGATCTCCTGCGATCGCGAGATCGGATTGTTCCGGAAAATGGTGCCGGCCTTTTCCGGTTTTTCCGAGAGCGCACGATCGCTCTTCCCGGCCCGACGGCTGTTCCGTCGGACGGATTGATGGAACCCTGCCGGCTCGTGCATCCCGATCGCGTTCGGGGCTTGGTATTCGATGGCGGCGTTATGGAGGAGGTGACCGGACACGGTCGTCGACCGGGGTGCCGGCGGCGGACGGGGGCTTGCTGCAATTATCCTGCAATTTGCTGCAGCCTGCAGCAAACAAACGGAGCTATTTTCTCAGTCTATTTCGCAATTGAGCCCCTGTGGACGATTTTCGATTCTTGTTTGCTACAGATCGCCGGAGCACACGCACCCCCACCCTCACCCTGGGGAGGGGGGGTGCTCTCCCGTTCTGCTGCAAAATAGGATCCACTATCCCGTACGCCCGATGATACATCAGCCGTTCCGTCATTCGCGACCGCTCCTGCGTTTTCGTCGTTTGCAGCACGTGCTGCAAAATTGCAGCAAACGTGCAGCAACTGCAGCAAACGATCCCGCCCGAACGTCCGGATATGCAATCGCATCGCCGGGGCACCAGGGGTGAGATCCGGGCCGACGACTGCCCGGCGGAGGTCGAGGGTATACTAGCCCGTCGACGCTGCTCTTTCACCCGGATCGTCGCGGTTACGATCGAGTAGTTTTACCTGACACTGTATGGCTGTTCGATTCCCGAGCGAGGAGGCCGGAGCGGCGAGCTCGGGTTTCGGCATCGACTTGCCGTACGCAGGCGCCTGCGCTGGAATTTTCTCCGGCGCGACTGCCAATTTTTTTCAGAAAAGTTTTCCGAGATTTTCCGATTCTTTCAGATCGCGTCCTCGAGATCGAGCTCGGCGGAAGAAGTGGCTGAGGGGGATGCGCCTTTGGTGATTGCGATTGGATTATTGAAAGGTCATTTCATCGGCCGAATGTCGTGAATTTTCCAATCATGGGCGCGTTCGTGAGCTGGAAAGGTGTCCTGCGCTGGGATGCTTGCTTTCAGAGGGAAGTATAGCAGCAACGGGACCCGCAGAACGAGTGGATTGCTCCGCCAGATTAAAGGCTAAGAAAGTGTATTGAGGGTTTTTACTGAACCAATCAGATCATTATATCATTAATTAAAAATTCTCATCCAACCAGGGAAACATGCCAATTACCATTTCACGATATCCGATTTTCGTTTTTACCTCTAATAGACTCACTCTAATTGCAAGCAACAATTGTGCAAATTCTCGTATAATTTTGAATGTTTGGTTTTGAATTTCTTCTTGTGTGCCCCCTTGAATTTCCGGCCATTCAGAAAATGATTTTAACAATCGATTATTTGCCAGAATCACATCATCGGAGCCAATTAAATTGAGCATTATCGAGTTTTCCCTGTATTCCTTGGAATTTAAAAAAGCCCTTGCTTCCATCTCACGATTTTCTTCTTTTGAAAACAGTATAATAAAGGGATAAAGGCTCGCTTTGTAAATCTGTCTACGGTCCCCTCTGAGTTTTTCCCGAATTTCTCTTAATTGGGTGGTCTTATGTTGAATTATAACAACAAAGATGGAAGCGATGATAGAACCAAATCCAATTATTATAGTGAGAATCGGTATTACAGAATCATTCAGCTCCATGCTACATGGTTGATGGAAAGGAAAAAGAAATTTCCGATTTTTCCCAACTATTTAATTTCATTGTGATTCATTTGCGAGTATGCTTTTTCATAAAAAAAATCGATGACAAAACTCGAAAAAACCTGATGAAATAAACTTGTTAATTATTTTTGTCGAAACATTACCTCATCCATTTCTCCTGTTCCTCCCCTGCCTTCTCTCAATCACAATAGTGCATTTTTACGTGCAAGTTTCGCGATGAATACAAGAACACAAGGTAAAAAAGTTGCGCGACACACAACGCCTGTACTCGCCGACCGCGTACTGCCGAGGGATAACGGCAGGCTGAAGGCGGATCGAGACGCGGGTGTACGCGTGAACGCGGCGACCAAGCCCAGCGTCCCCGATAGAATCCGCGCGGCCGCGGAGCTCGTCCGGATGGACCTCGTGATCGGCGCCGGGATCTTCGTCGTCGCCGGTGAGATCCTGGCTCTCGGCCGGTTGCCCTCGGCGGAGATGGCCCTGCTCGGGTTCCTGACCGGATTCTTCGTCTCGGGCTCGGCCAACATCTCGAACGACTACTTCGATCGGGACGTGGACCGGGTCAACCGGCCCGCCCGCCCGCTCCCGTCCGGCCGGATCTCCGTGGCCGAACTCCGGGTCCTTTTCGCCGTCTTCGCGGCCGTGGGCCTGGCCTCCGCCGCGCTCCTCGGGCCGGCCGCACTGACCCTGGCCGCGGCCGTCTGGGGGGTCGCTCTCCTCTACAACGTCCGGCTCAAGGAGATCGGTCTCGTCGGGAACCTCGCCGTCGCCTTCTGCGTCTCGATGACAATCGTCATCGGCGGGACTGCGGTCGGGGCGGCGGTCAACGGGCTCGTGCTGACCTTCGGCGCGCTCGCGTTCCTCTTCGACCTCGGCGAGGAGATTGCCTCGGACGCGATGGACGTCGAGGGCGACTCGCTCCGGTCGTCGGGGAGCATCGCGGCGAGGAGCGGCCGGGCGCAAGCCCTCCGGCTCTCGGGCGTCGCCTTCGCCCTGTTCATCGCGCTGACCTTTCTCCCGTTCCTCGCGGGCTGGCTCGGGCCGGTCTACCTCGCCTGTGCCGCAGCAGCGGCCGTCGTGATGGCGTATTTCGCCGCCCGGCTTGTCACGAGCCGGACCATCGCCGAAGGACGCGTCCTGGTCCGCCGGATGTACCTGGTGTGGGGCGTGTTCGTGGTCGTCTTCGTCCTCGCCAGCCTCCTCTGACGGCTGGTGCCCCGGGAAAAAGTGTCGGTCCCTGCAATGCCGGCCAATCCCGTCATACTCGCCCTGCTGCTCCCCCGGCCCGGTCCCGTCCACAGACCGGAAGACACGGACCCTGTACGCCGCCACGAACACGAACGCGAACAGTATGGAGAGCGCATGGACGAACGCCAAAGGAGCGATCCGGGCTGAGCCGAGGTCCGGACCCCGGCAGAATGTCCGGACGACCGGGCGGGGTTCAGCGCGGCAGGAACCGTCGACCGGCCGAGAACGCGTCGCCGACCCGCGGCCCGACGGCGCAGTACCCATTGCCGAACGGGTCGAACAGGAACGGACGGAGCCGTGCGAGCTCCGGTCGGCCGTTCTCGCCGAGGCAGTCCTCATCGACCTTCACGTCCACGATCTCGCCCACGAATTGGGTGTGCGAGCCGAGCTCGACGGTCTCGATCAGCCGGCACTCGAGCACGAGCGGGAACTCGCCGACGTACGGCGCGTCCACGTGCTCGGCCCGGACCGGCGTTAACCCCGACGCGGCGAACTTGTCGAGGTCGCGTCCCGACACCATGCCGAAGAGGTCGGCCTCGGCGAGGTGCGCCTCCGACGGGACCGAGACCGTGAAGGCCTTTCGAGCGCTGATCCCCGCGTGCGTGTACGGCGCCTGTCGGATCGAGACTGCGACGGAGGGCGGATTCGACGAGCAGATCCCGCCCCAGGCGACGACCATCGCGTTCGGCCGGCCGTCGACGTCGTAGGAGCCGACCACGAGGACCGGGTGGACCCCTAGCGTGGTAAGGGGGCCGATCGAGCGTTTCGATTGAGGTGCGGTCATGCTCCCGACTCATCGCCGGACCAGATAAATATTTTCGACCGGTCTCCGCTCGGCCGGGGGAGTGACGTGGGCAGTATTCCCGGACACCGGCCCCGGAGAGCCGCGGCAGCTTCTCGCCCCCACGGAGCAAGACACTCGCGACGACGAGACGTTCCGCGAGGCAGTCGCCATGGCGAGGACCACGGCCGTGGCCGGGCTCCGGGTCAACCTCCATCCAGCGCACACCAATTGTCTGCCGGTCGCTCGAAGACACCGCGTCGGGGGGCGGGCCGTCACGCGGCCGGCAGGGTGAAGAACAAGGTCGAGCCCTCGCCCGGTGTCGACTCGACCTGGACCATGCCCCCGTGCCGTTCCACGATCCGTTTGAAGACGGCGAGGCCGATGCCAGTCCCGCCGTACTTGTCGTGCGGGTGGAGCTGGCGGAACATCTCGAAGATCCGGCCGAAATACTTTCCCTCGATCCCGATGCCGTTGTCCCTGATCGCGAACTCCCACATGCCGTCCAGACGTTTCACGGAGATCGCTATCTCGATCGGCGCGTCCGGTCGGCGGTACTTGATCGCGTTGCCGATCAGGTT
>DUGU01000075.1 GCA_013331215.1 Methanoregulaceae archaeon | reverse complement strand
GGTGGCCCGCGGCGCCGGCCTTCATGGCGTCGAGCAGCGCCGCGACCGTGTCCGGCGCGAGTGTCACGGCCGGGTCGAACGCAAGCGGCTCGGCCGGCAGAGCGACCGGCCCGGGCAGCCCATGCCAGGGCTGCGGGTCGGCAAGGCGCAGGGCCGCGAGCGCGGCCTCGAGACAGGCCTCCCACCGCGACGGGTCGTTCGTGGACGAAGCCCCGACCCTGCCGCCGGCAAAGACCCGGATGCCGAGGCCGATCGCGTGGCTCGCCTGGCCGATCCGGACCCGGTCGCGCGAGAGTTCGGCACCGACCGACTCCGCTCGCGAGAGGTAGACCTCGGCCTCGTCCGCACGCCCTGCGGCCGTCTTCAGGATCGCGTCAATCGTGTCCACTGCCACCCACCACCGCGTTCGAGAGGAGAATGTGCGGGGCCCCGTCCCCGACGGGCACCGACTGCCCGCCCTTGCCGCAGTANNCCGAGAGCGAGACGTCCCTGACCATTGCGCCGGGCTCGCCGTCCTCGATCAGATAGCCGTACTCGGCGTTGAACTGGAACATCCCACGGCCCGGATCGACCTGGCCGCCGCGCGAGCCGATCAGCAGGATGCCCGTGCCGCACTCGGCCAGGCACTCGTCGTACGTCGCGTCTCCGTTCTCGATGAACGTATTCGACATCCGGACGAGGGGCACATCGCCCGGCATGGCCCGCGCGTGGCCTGCGAGGCCGTGCCCGACGGCCGCAAGGGTCTCGCGGGTGTGCATGAACGCGTTGATCACGCCGTCCCTGACCAGTTCGGTCCGGACCGTCGCCACCCCCTCGGCATCGACCGGGTCGAACCCGAACTCGGGGAGCGACGGGTCGTCGACGATCGTCAGCCCCGGCGCGCCGATTCGCTCGCCGATCTTCCCGGCGAGGACGGAGTTGCCCTCGCGGACCAGGTCCCCCTCGGAGGCGTGGCCGACCGCCTCGTGGGCGAAGACGCCGGCGAGCTCGGGGTCGAGCACGACCCGCATCCGCCCGCCCGTCGCGGCCCGCGCATCGAGAAGCGCGAGCGCGGTCTCCCGGGCCTTCTCGCCGCAGGCCGCGCCGGTCCTGAGCGGAAAGCCGTTGATCGCGTGCCGCCGTTCGTACCCCATCTGGACCACGCCGTTCCGCTCGGCGACGGCCATCACGTTGTACCCCGATCGCGCGAGCTCGTAGGCGTATTCGACCCCTTCCGAGGACGCGAACCGGACCGTCTCGTGGCGCTCGGTGTAGACCGCGCGGGTGTTGCGGACCTCCGGGCCTTTCGCGGCGGCCTCGACTCCGGCCAGAAGCCGGGTCTTCTCCTCGAGCCCGTACGACCGCGGATCGTCGGTGGGCGAAGGAACGGGAAGTACCCGGTGCGGCGCGTCAGCGAGGGCGACCGTCTCGCCCGTCAGCTCCGCGAGAGCGAGGGCCTCGGCCACGAACCGGTCGAGGTCGTCGCCGCGGTAGTTGTCGACCGAGACCACGCCCCAGCCCGACGGCCCGAGCACGCGGACCACGGCGCGGTCGAAGAGGGAGGTGGTCGCGGACTCCACGACCCCGTTGTCGATGTCGATGTTGGTCGACTCGCCCGCCACGTGGCGGACGTCGTAGTAACGCTGCATCTCAGGCGGGGGTCGGCGCCGAGGGGCGCGGGTGGAGGGTCGCGGCCGACTGCTCGGCCATCTTCTTCACCTTCGTCAGGAAGCCCGCCTCGTCGCGCGGCACGAGCGCGTACTTGAGAACCTCCTCGATATGGGAGACCGGGATCACCCGGATGCCGGCCCGGTACCGGTCCTCGATCATCACGTCGTCGAGGTTCGAGGCCGGGATCAGGACCGTCCGGATGCCGGCCTTGGCCGCGGCCTCGATCTTGTAGGTGACGCCGCCGACCGGGAGGACGTCGCCGCGGACCGAGAGCGAGCCGGTCATCGCGACGTCCTGCCGGACCGGGATGTTCTCGATCGCCGAGATCACGGCCGTCGCGACCGAGATCGAGGCCGAGTCGCCCTCGACACCCTGGTAGGTCCCGATGAACTGCACGTGGACGTCGACGTTCCGGATATCCGTCCCCGTGAACTTCTTGATGATCGCCGAGACGTTCTTGATCGACTCCTGCGCGATCTCTTTCAGCATCCCGGTCGCGACCACGGTCCCGCCGTCGTTCGACTGGGTCGGAGTCACCTCGGCCATGATCGGGAGCACCGAGCCCGAGTCGAGACCGACCACGGCGAGACCGTTGACCCGGCCGACGGCCGTGCCGGTCACGACCGAGAGGTCGTAGTCCCGCATCCGGCGGATGTAGTCGTCCGAGATCTGCTCCTCGACCGAGCGGGCCGTCTCCTTCGCGGCGATCACGTGCGCGGACGTGGTCAGGTCGGCTCCTTCCTGCCGGGCGAGGTCGCCCGCGACGCGGATCAACCCGCCCATGTCGCGGAGCTTGAGCGTCAGGTGGCCTTTGCGCATCGAGCGCCGGCGCGCTTCGCGCAGCACCTCGCGGATGGCCGACTGGTCGAAGTGCGGGATCTTGCCGTCGTTCCGGACCTCCTGCGCGATGAACCGGATGAACTTCTGCCGGTTCTCGGGCGTGTCCTCCATGGTCTCGCGCATGTAGACCTCGTAGCCGTAGCCGCGGATACGCGAGCGGAGCGCAGGGTGCATGCCCTGGACCGCGTCCAGGTTGCCGGCCGCGATCATCACGAAGCGGCAGGGGACGGGCTCGGTCCGGACCATCGCGCCGGACGAGCGCTCGGACTGGCCCGTGATCGGGAACTCGCCCTCCTGGAGCGCGGTGAGCAGGTTCTGCTGCGAGTGCGGGGTGAGGGTGTTGATCTNNGCACGCCACCGTGCGCCCGGTGGATCGCGCCCGACTCGACGCGGTCGTGGGCGGGCGTCTCGAGGCCTCCGGACTGGAACGGGTCGTGCCGGACGTCGCCGAGGAGCGCCCCGGCCTGGGCGCCCGTGGCGTCCACGAACGGCGCGACGGCCGCGGGGTCGTGGCTCACGAGCAGCTTCGGCACGAGCGACTCCTCCTTCGGTGTCGAGTAGCGGAGCGCCATGAAGACGAAGGCCGCCGCGATGATACCCATCAGCCACTGGAACGAGATGACTGCATATCCGATGATCCCGATCAGGAGCAGCATCAGGAGCGTGTTCCGGAACTGGGTCTTCTTTCTCGCCTCGGCCTTGTGGGCGCCGACGATCTGCTTGGCCCTGCCCGCGGGAACGGTCCGGACGACCGGGTTGTTCGGGTCCTCGCCGTTCGGATAGACCATGATGTCCTGGATCTCCTCCTTCGGGAGGAGCTCGGCCATGGCCTTCGCGAGCATGGACTTGCCCGTGCCCGGGCTCCCGATCATCATGACGTGCCGCCGCTGGATCGCGGCCTTCTTGATCACCTCGACCGCGTGCTCCTGGCCGATCACCTGGTCGACCAGACGCGGGGGGACCTCAATCTCGGAGGACGTATCCACGGCAACGTCGTCAAAGAGCGTGTCGTCCTGCGCGGAGACCGATTCAATTGCTGTATCCATTATGATGGTGACCTCTCAACCCGGTGTTGATTTATATTTTTTCGGTCCGATCGTTTAAGTACTTTCAGCTCAGGGACGTGAAGGATGAAGGTGGTATGCACGCAGGCCTCGCAGGTCCTCGGCGCCCGGCTTGCGGGCCGGCTCGGGGTGGAGACGATCGATGTGAAGTTCTCGCGGTTTCCGGACGGTGAGCACTCGCTGGCCCGCGGCGCGACCGACGGCGAGACCGTGATCGTGGGGGCCGTCACGGACGCGAACGCGCTCGTCGAGTTGCTGCTGCTCGTCGACGCGTGCGACGAGTCCACGAACACGCTCGTCCTGCCGTACATGGCCTACGCACGGCAGGACAAGCGCTTTCATCCGGGAGAGCCGCTCTCGGTCCGGGCGATCGCCCGGGCGCTCTCGAACGGTGTCGACCGGGTCCTGACCGTGAACCTTCACGACCCGTCGACGCTCGCGCACTTCCGCGTGCCGGCCGCGAACGTCTCGATCGCGCCCGAGATCGGGCGGTACCTTGCCGACCGCGACGGGGATCCGCTCGTGCTCTCGCCCGACGACGGCGCGATGCGGTTCGCCGCGGAGGTCGCGGCGGTCGGCGGGTTCGCAACCGACTACCTCGACAAGACCAGGCTCTCGGGCGACCGCGTGGAGATCCGGCCGAAGTCCCTCCCGGTGAACGGGCGCGAGGTCGTGATCGTGGACGACATCATCTCGACGGGCGGCACGCTCGCGGCCGCGGCCCGGATGCTCCTCGACCAGGGTGCGACGAGAGTCCGGGCCGCATGCGTCCACGGCGTCTTCGCCGGCGGGGCCCTCCTTCATCTCTCGGCCGCCGGCGTCGGCGAGGTCGTCTGCTCGGACACGATCGAGCGGGCGAACTCGTGCGTCACGGCCGCCGACCGGATCGCCGCCGCGCTCGGGTGATGCTCGAGATCGACGGGTCGAAGCTCGAGGGCGGCGGCCAGCTCGTCCGGACCGCGGTCGCGCTCGCAGCCCTCACGGGCGAGGAGGCGACGATCACGCGAGTGCGGGCGGGACGGGAGACGCCCGGGCTCCGGCCGCAGCACCTTGCGGCGGTCAGGGCCGTCGCGGGCTGCTGCGGTGCGCGGGTCGAAGGGCTCGCCGTCGGCTCGGACCGGCTCGTCTTCTCGCCGGGGCCGATCCGGAGGGCGGAGCAGCGGATCGAGATCGGGACCGCGGGCGGCATCGCGCTCGTGCTCCAGGCCTGGCTGCCGGTCGCGCTCGAAGCCGGCGGCGCGATCACCGTCGTCGGCGGGACCGAGGTCCCGCTCGGCCCGACCATCGACTTCGTGGACCGGATGCTCCTCCGGTTCCTCCGGGCCCACGGCGCACGCGCCTCGTTCGACCTTCGCCGCCGCGGGTACGTCCCGCAGGGCGGCGGCGAGGTCCGGGTCGCGGTCGAGCCGGCCCGCCTCGAACCGATCAGCGCCGCGCGGGTGCCGATCGCGTCGGGAGCGGTCTCGGCCGCCGCGAACCTGCCCCGCCACGTCCCCGAGCGGCAGCTTGACACAATGAGGCGGGCGATCGAGCCCGTGACAGGTCCCCTCGGCGAGACCGTGGTCGACCTCCGGGAGGGGCCGTCGACGGGCTCGTCGATCACCTGCTGGGCGGGGCTGAAGGCCGGGAGCGCACTCGGCCGGCGGGGCCTCCCGGCCGAACGGGTCGGGCGGGCCGCGGTCGACGCCCTGCTCGCCGAGCACGCCCTCCCCGGCGAGGTCGACCGCCGCCTCGCGGACCAGCTCCTCGTCTACCTCGCCCGGTACGGCGGCTCGTTCACGGCGACGGCCTGCACTCGGCACACGGAGACCGTGCGCTGGCTCCTCGGCGAGTTCGGCCTTGTCGTCGATCGGGCACCCGCTGCCGACGGGGGGGAGGCGTTCTCGGCATGACCGTCGTGCTCGACGCGTCGGCCTTCTTCGCCGCGGGCGAGGCCGTCGTTGCCAGCTTCGGCCCCGGCGACCGGCTCCTGACGACCCCGTCCGTCCTCGCCGAGGTCCGTGACGCCGCGGCCCGGTGCCGGCTCGAGCTCGCGCTCGAACGCGGCCTCGCCGTCCTCGAGCCGTCGGCGTCCTCGCTCGGGGCGGTCGACGCCGGTGTCGTCGCCTCGGGGGACGCGGATAGGCTCTCGGTCACCGATCGAGATCTGCTCGCACTCGCGCTCGAGCACGGCGGGACCCTCGTCACGGACGACTTCGCACTCCAGAACGCCGCCCTCCGGCTCGGGGTCGGATGCCGGCCAATCGCACAGCGGCAGGCCGCGCCGCGCCGGCGCGGGTACCGGTGCGCCGGGTGCGGGCGGTTCGGCGAGGGACCCGGCGAGTGTCCGATCTGCGGCTCGGCGATCGTGCCCGTGCGGACTGGCCGCTCCCGCGGCCCTCGCTAGCGTCGTCGACCCATCCCGGACAATACATAAATAGTCTGTAACGGACCCTTTTCCCATGTCCTCGCTCGACGAGCTGATCGCGAAGGCCCGCCACCTCCTCTCCGAGGGGCACTCGCCCGGGCAGATCGCGGACGAGCTCTCGCTTTCGCAGGAGACCGTGACCTGGCTGTTGACCCAGAAGAAGGGGGACGCCGCACCCAAGGACGTCTCGATCGACTGGACCGTGGTCTCGGGCAATGCGCTCCTCCTGGACGACGTCGCGCGCCTGATGCTCGACCGGTACCACTGCGGAGCGCCGACGGGGGAGCGGTCCGCCCTCGACGGCGCCGCGATCGTCGGGATCGCGCTCTCGGGCGTCCCGCTCGCGACCCTGATCGCGGCGAGCGAGCAGGCCCGGTTCGCGATCTATCATCCGGCCAAGCACTCGTCGGCCGAGAACCCGACGGGCTCGCTCTCGGGCAACTTCGCCGGCGTCGCAAACGAGCGCTGCATCATCATCGACGACGTGATCACGAGCGGGAAGACCATGCACGAGGTCGTCGCGTACCTTCGGCGGCAGAAGGCGACGCCGGTCGCGATCTGGGTCCTCTTCGACAAGCGCGGTCTGGGCGAGGTCGACGGGGTGCCCGTCTACTCGGTCTTCCGGGTCGCGCGGATCGATTGAGTCTGACAAAAGAATATATAGAACGACAAATCACATTTTTAGCACTCTTACCCGATTGGGAGGAATACCCGTGCTTTCAGGACAACAGGTCATCATTCTCAAGGACAACGTCGAGCGGACCCGCGGCCAGGAGGCCCAGCGCTCGAACATCGCGGCGGCAAAGGCCATCGCGGCCGCAGTCAGGACCACCCTCGGTCCGCGCGGCATGGACAAGATGCTGGTCTCCGGGACCGGGGATGTGACGATCACCAACGACGGTGCGACCATCCTCCAGGAGCTCTCCGTGGCGCATCCCGGCGCGAAGATGGTCATCGAAGTGGCCGAGGCCCAGGATGACGAGGTAGGGGATGGGACCACCACCGCGGTGGTGCTCGTCGGCGCCCTGATGGAGAGGGCCGAACAGATGATCGAGCGGAAGATCCACCCGACCGTCATCGGGGCGGGCTACCGCATGGGGATGGAGAAGGCCCTTGAGATCCTGGACCATCTCGCCATCAAGATCGACCCGTACGACCGGAAGATGCTGATCCGGATCGCCAACACGGCGATGACCGGCAAGTCCATCGAGTCGGTGAAGGAGAAACTCAACGGGATCGCGGTCGACGCGGTCATAGCCGTCGCCGAGAAGGAGGGCGGAAAGGTCCGGGTCGACGACGATAACGTGCTGATCAAGAAGCAGGCCGGTGAGACCATGGACGACGCAGAGCTCGTTTCCGGTGTCGTGATCGACAAGACCCGGATCTCCGAGGACATGCCGAGGAAGATCAAGAATGCGAAGGTCGCCCTGGTCTCAAGCCCCATGGAGATCAAGAAGACCCAGGTGAAGGCCAAAATCCGGATCACCTCCTCCGAACAGGTCGGCGCTTTCTCCCTGCAGGAGCGCGAAACCCTGAAGAAGTTCGCGGACACCGTCATCGAGAGCGGCGCGAACGTGCTCCTCTGCCAGAAAGGGCTTGCAGATGCGGTCGCCTACTACCTTGCGAAGGGCGGGGTGCTGGCCGTCGAGGACGTCCCGGAGAAGGACATGAAGTTCGCGTCCCGGGCCCTCGCCGCCGAGATCGTGAACAAGGTCGAGGATCTCACCCCCGACGTGCTCGGGAAGGCCGAGCTCGTGGAGCAGGTCGAGGATGCCGACCTGATCAAGATCTCCGGTTGCACAAATCCGAAAGCCGTGACCATCCTCCTCCGGGGCTCCACCGAGTACCTGCTGGACGAACTCGAACGGGCCGTGGTCGACGGCACCCGTGTCGTGATGGATGCGATGGAGGACGGAAAGCTCCTGGTGGGCGGCGGAGCGGTCGAGACCGAGATCCTGTTGAAGGTCCACGAATATGCAGCCAAGGTCGGCGGCCGGAGCCAGCTCGCCATCGAGGCGTTCGCAAACGCCTTCGAGGTCATCCCAATCACCCTCGCCGAGAATTCCGGGTACAACCCGATCGACAAGCTGGTCGACCTGAAGAACGCCCACTCCAAGGGCAGGAAGAACGCCGGGCTCAACGTGTACAACGGCCAGATCATCGACATGCTGAAAGAGGGAGTCCTCGAACCCCAGCGCTCCAAGCGCCAGTCCATCCAGAGTGCGACCGAGGCGGCCATGCTCCTCCTCCGGGTCGACGACATGATGGTCACCCGCGAGTCCAGGGGTCCCGCGGGCGCTCCGCCGATGGGGTAAATTTCAATACACTAACTTTTTCGTCCACACTGGTTGATCGGGAACAAAAGAAATTCTCATATCTCTCTTTTTATGGAAAAATTTGCTATTTTCTTTGACGAAACGATTGCCATCCAGCGGGAGGTGGTTGCGAATCGCACCACGAAACCCTACAGCCCTCCCTCGGGTTTCGGCATCTTCGGGAGCCGGTCCCGGAGAATCCAGAAGAGAAGCCCGAGCACAATACTTATGAGCACCACATACCAGCCGAACTCGCCGAGCATCGCCTCCCCTGCCTCGGTCGATGCCGTCATCCTGGGGTAGAATTCCTGGATGAAGTAGTTCCAGAAACCATGGAGAAGGGCGGCCGGCCAGATGCTGCCGGACCGGAGCCGGATCCATGCAAAGAGGGTGGAGCCGCCGATCATCGAGAGGAAGAACACGACAATCGAGTACATCGATCCGTCCCCGTACAGACCAACAATCATCAGCGGCAGGTGCCAGAGGAACCAGATGACTGCGGAGAGGATCGCAATCCAGGTAAACGTGGTGACCCTGCCGAGTTCGGGGACAAGCAGACCTCTCCACCCGATCTCCTCGCCCGTTGCCGAGAAGACATTATCGACAATCGCGATGAGGATGGCCTGCAGTGCCGGCAGGGCGAGCATGGCAGCCGCCTTGTCCGGTAAAAACGGTGCAGCGCCGGAGATCCACGCGGTGGAAAACATCACGAGCCCGACCACGATCGGGATGACCATCGCAAGGAGCCACCACCGGAGCTCGCCAATCTTCCACCCGAATCCTCCAAGATTTCTCTGGAGGGCAAGACGGGTCGCGATCGCGGCGAACGCGGGACACCACATGAGGAGGTACACCGAGTACCGGATGATGCCGGTATCCATCGCCCACTGTGGTTTTGCTGCGATGATGTACCAGAGGATGGAAGAGAGCCCGAATGCAAGGACGAGGTAGACTGCAATCACACGTTTCGGATCGGCCGCCTGGGGCATAGGACAGATTCTCCTCGATCAGAGACTGGAAACCGGACGTGTTAATGGTATTGGAAAAGGGAAGAGTTCCTTCTCCCCGGTCACCGGACATATGCAGTTCGATCCCACCGGGGATCGATGCCGTCACCCGGCTACAGCGATTGGTGGTAGTTCGATAAGGGGTCCTCGCATTGCCGGCACCACCCGCCGACTCATCGGTATCCCGTTTTACCTCATCATCCGGGTCAACGGGCACATGGATACCCGGGACGCAGCAGCAAAGATAGAAGAATAATCCCTCTGAATTTCTTTCATGAACCATCCTCCGCCACATTCCTTTTCCCGGTCACCGGTCGAGGAGGTCTTCTGTCGCTGTACCTGCGGATCCGACGCTGAATCACTATCCCTGACAATCCCGCCGCCCTACCCCGGTTGGCCGCATATCAGGGATGGGATTTCGGAAATGGTCGCCAGGGCAGGGGAGATCTCCCATATCACGGGGTGCACGCTCCGGTATACCGACCGGATCCCTGTCGTGGAAGGGGTGAGCCTGCCCGGATCCGAAGAGATCGGACATCTGCTCTCCGGGAGATTCCATTGTTCCCTCGACACTGCACAGAATGAAATCGTGCTCATCCGCACGAAGATCCCGGGCACTGCAGGGGCAGTCTGTTCCATCCATCCCAGACCCGGAACACCGGGATGGACCCTGATCTTCACCATGAAAACCGAGGGGCCGGCCAGGTTTGTCTCCTCCGACAGCGTATTGGACTGGTTTGACGATGCCCGGGCCGGGATCCACGAGCTCTTCGATCTCATCGTACCTGAGGAGATCGTGCAGGCCCTCAGGTGATGCTTTTCGATCCGGTGATTCAGTTGCGTTTCAGATCCAAACGGGTAATCCACGCGATTCAATCCGGGAAAGGGTAATATAAATAGAACAGGATTTTAATTGTTCAGTGATCCCGTATGAAACTTCTCCCTGTATTGATCGGTATTATATTTTTTGGGGCCATCGGTACTTTTCTCTGGGCGGAGTACGTGGTCAGGTCGAGCGATATGACCGTTGAAGACAACCTGACACTCCTGAGGTGTAGTGGGGACCGTTTCTCGTTCATCCAGGGGACCTACCTCCACCCTGTCACGGAGGAAGAGATCGAGAGGGAGAAAGCGGCCGTCCTCTCCCGGGTGAACGCCTCGGGAGGACCGATGCCCCGGGCAGGAGGCACCGGCGGCGGGGGAGGAGGTCCCGGTCCCGTTGACCCGCGGATTGTTGCATGGGGATACTGCGTCGATTACGACGGCATCCCCACGGGATTCAACTATGGTATGGGGAGGGACAGCTCGGCAGATCATGCCGTTGAGAAATCGAACCAATGGTATCAGGACAAGATCGTGAACCGATCGCTGGATGCGAATGCCACCTGCGATTCGAGGACGGTGGTCGAGCGGTTCAGGAGGACGGGGATGTTCTCCGATTCCCTGGTACGCGACAATTCCACCGTTGTCTGACCGTAACGCATCCGTAGATAGTTCCTCTCCCGGAACAGGGTTCCCGGAAGTGCAGGTTCAGACGACCCTGGCGATGGGATCGGACCGGAAGGAATGCCCGGAAGAAAAGAGTCGGGACCTGAGTCCGGTGCAACGGACCCCCCGGACCCTCCGGACACAGGTTTAAGCATCCTGTCCGCAAGGTAGATCCTGATAATGTCCTATCTCGTCGAGGTTGCCATCATCCTCGTTCTCATCGCCCTGAACGGCCTCTTCGCCATGTCGGAATTCGCGATCGTCTCGGCCAAGAAAGCCCGCCTCCAGCAACGGGCGGACAGCGGCGATCCCGGGGCTGCCGTCGCACTGGAGCTTGCGAACGAACCGACCCGGTTTCTCTCGACCATCCAGATCGGGATCACGCTCGTGGGCATCGTTGCCGGTGCGATCGGCGGCATCACCGTGGGGAAAGGTCTTGCCGCGTATTTCACAGAATTCCCTTGCCTTGCCCCCTACAGCGAACTTCTCTCCATCACGCTCGTCGTCCTCGTCATCACCTACCTGACCCTGATCTTCGGGGAACTCGTCCCGAAACGGGTCGCCCTCAACAACGCAGAGGGGATCGCGACCAGGGTGGCGAGACCCATGCGGATCCTGTCCTACGCGGCAGCTCCCCTGGTGTTCGTCCTTTCCCGTTCCACCGATGCCGTGCTGAAAGTGGTGCGTGTGAAAGCCTCCACCGAACCCCCTGTGACGGAGGAAGAGGTAAAGATCATGCTCGAGGCCGGGACCGAGGCAGGGGTCTTTGAGGAAGCCGAACGGAGCATGGTCGAGGGCGTCTTCGACCTGGGCGACCGCCGGGTGGAATCCGTGATGACCCCCCGCCCGGATATCATCGCACTCGATCTCGATGACCCCGACGAGGAGAACCTGAAGAGGATGATCCTCTCCGGGCGGTCCAACGTCCCGGCCTACGAAGGGAACCTGGACACGATCGTCGGAATGGTATCGGTAAAATCCGTGCTCGCGAGGCTGGTGTCGGGCGGCAGACCGGATATCCGGGGATCGGTCGCGAAACCGATGTTCGTCCCCGAGACTCTCCCGGTCCTGAAACTCCTGGAATCGTTCAAGCAGTCGGGAGTGCACGTTGCGCTGGTCACGGACGAATACGGGAGCATCCAGGGGATCGTCACCCTGCACGACATCCTCGAGACGATCGTGGGGGATGTCCCCTCCTACGGAGAACCTGCGGAGCTGCCGATCGTCGCCAGGGAGGACGGGTCGTGGCTGGTCGACGGGAGCACCCCGGTGGACGATATCCGGGACGTGATCTCCGCAGGGTTCTTCCCCGGAGAGGAAGAGGGCCATTACCGCACCCTTGCCGGCCTCCTCATGTATCTCCTGAACCGGATCCCCGTCACCGGCGATACCGTCGAATCCACGGGACTTCGCTTCGAGGTGGTGGACATGGACGGCAAACGGGTGGACAAGGTGCTTGTGACGAGGGTGGAAGGAGAGGAAAGAAGCGAAGGAGAGATTCGGGCAGAGCGGTAAGGAGATCCCGGTATTTTAAAAAGTTTTATTTTATATAAAAAATATCTAAGCATCCATGGGATATTTTTCTATCCTGCTGGCCATCCTCTTTTGTTTCGCGGTGGTTCCAGGATTCGTTCATTCCATTTCCGATACAGATATTCCTGCAGAACCTTTTGAACCGGGTTCATATTCCGACAGTCACCTGTTCCTGCCCGCATTATTTCTCCCTTCCAGGAACTACCCGGAAGAGGCTTATTTCTACGAGATACGTGAGTACACCGGCCGTGCCAGTTATCGGGACGCAAAGTACAACGATCCGATTGAGAATCGTTCCCTGATCACCCCGACAGAACAACAAACGCTGACGGCGGCGATACGAAATTTTACCGGCAAACGAATCTCACAAGACAGCATAGTTTCTTATCGGATGCTCTTGGATCAACTATACTCGGAAGACGAGCTTCATTTTTTCAATACGACCGAAGTGCGTCTCCTCCGTGTAATCGAGGGAACACCCAGGGAACCGGAAGTCATCGGAGCATATTACCGGTTTAATCCCGGGGGTTCCATCATTCAAAACGTTACCTCAACCATATATCTCATTCCGGCCGGGAATGTCGCCCTGGAGTCTCCCATGGAGGTATATCGCACCCGGCCTGAGGAGATGATCCTCACACCTATCGATTCTGATCTCGTGCCTATCGTTGTTACCGATATCAGCCTTGGCTATTCCTATTTCGAAAGGCCGTATTTTCGTGGCGACTATTACGAACCCATCTGGATCTACCGGGGAGTGAACCGGATGGGCAAACCCGCGACGATCTTTATGTGGGCCTCGAAGGATCGCGGCCTGCATCCTCCCAGGGACGAGCTTGATTCTGCTGTCGTATCTCAGATTATCATCCACGACGGCCAGGAGACTCATGTTATCCTGAAACCTGGAGATCCCGGGTTCGATACGCTTGAGCTTGAAACGAAGCGGGTGCTTCACAACCTCTTCGGGGAATGTCCGTGTTACATTTCGCCCGAAAATAGAGCAGATCAATTAGAGAATGGATATCACGTCCAGGCAATATTCCCTGATGGGGCTGATACTGTCGTTGCCCTCGATCCCGAGGGCGGTCCCCTGGGAATGATCGAAGAGCACTGGGATAGTGTGATTATTCCTTTCCGGGGGCCGTTTGGAAGAGATGTATATGTGCTTTACCACGGTGATGAATGCAATTGCACGGTCTGGGGATTGCACGTTGCGAGAGATACCAAAACCCTCGAACAGCTCGTAAAAGAGATCATCGGGTGATTCCGTACACCAGGATCAACCGCGGTTCACCGGTCAGAATTTGAACCGCATGGTTCATTGTTGAACCGATGGGGACTAGAGTTCTCGACGCGACCGGTACTTCCTATTGTGATGCTGACCCGGCAGGTTGTTCCTGCAAATAATCTCCCGAATTAGCTTTCGAAATGTTCGCCCCGCCCCGGGTCATATCGGCCAGCGTCACTCTTGGGTGATGGTACCGTGTCATGCCGACCGTGATCGGGCCGGCCTGGACGGCTTCCTTCGGGCACCAGTGCAGGCAGGCGAAGCATACCTGGCAATGATCCGACCACACGGGTTTCCGGTCGACGATGGCGATATTGTCGACCGGGCATACCTTCTCGCAGATCCCGCACCCATTGCAGTGTTCGTCGGCAGCGAGGGCCATGGAATCCCATCCTTTCCCCACGACCTGCACACCCAGCCGGAGCAGGATCGGGATCGCGTTCAGGAAGGACCCGGAGAGGATGAACCTGGGGGACAGGTGTTTTGTCTCGATCGTCCCCTCCTTCCGGGCCTGGACGTACTCGCTGATGGCGTCGCGTTGCCGCTTCCAGCCCGAATACATCTGTTCGTGGTGGCCGGCAGAGAAGGCCGCCGCTCCAATCCCGTTATGCGGCATCCGGACCGCGAACCCTCCGGCAAGTCTCCCTCCGCACGATTCGAGGTCCTTTCCAAAGACCTGCAGGGCGTTGCCCGGGGCAATCCCGTAGGTGCACACGGCAAAAATGTACTTTGAGCCGAGGCCTTCCAGTTTCCTGACAAACTGCCCGATGATCTTCGGCGGCTTGAAGTCATAGATCGGGAATACCACTCCAATCACCTCTGCATCGGTCCGGATCTCCTCCCGGTCCACGACGTCCGCGACCGGGACCAGTGTCCCGTTGAGTTTTACCGCAAGATCCCTGGCGACCGCCAGCGAATTTCCGGTGCCCGTAAAATAATAGATCTCCGTACTCATCCCGCACTCCGCCTTCCCATAGCAGGCGGTTGGGTGGTGAGCTGGCTTAACTTCTTTCTATTCTACTTCGATCCTTCCCGGACCCTCTACCAGCACCCCGACTCGGTCACGACGATCGTCACCTCGTCCTCCTCGATCGGCTTGTCCTGCGGCAGGCTCTCCCCGTGAAATAGGATGAGTACGATGTCCGGGATGATCCCGAGCGAAAGGAGGGCGTCCTCGTACGTGGGGGTGCCGTCGCTCTCGTACTCGACGGTCCTGCCCTCGGGATCCAGGTGCATCCGGCACTTCACCACCATTCGATAGGATTATCCGAACGCGGAAGAAATATATTTACCCCGTGCCGAGGTAGTCTAGCCCGGAAAGGCGGTAGCCTCGAAAGCTACTG
>DUGU01000081.1 GCA_013331215.1 Methanoregulaceae archaeon | reverse complement strand
AAGATAATCGAAAAGCCCTATCCCCGCTCCGTCTCGCCGAACCCCTCCCGCAGCCTCGAGGCCAGTGCATCGGGCGAGACCTTGTGCGAGACCTCGTGCGTCTGGCCCGCCGGCGTCCTCCGCAGCCCCTCGATCACATCGGGCGATCCCCCCGTTGCGGCGACGAAGGACGCGACCGCGTCGCCGAGGTGCCCCGTCGCGATCAACGTCTCGAGCCGCCCGCGCCGCTCCGCGAACGCCCGCCCCCGTCCATTCCCGCCAGACTATTCAGATACCATTATCGTGCGGACGGCGAAGCGTATAGCATCCGAACAGGTGCTGTTCCATGAACCGGATTCTCCTTCTGATCGCGATCGCCGCCGTGGCTGTGGTCGGCATCGCCGCCGGCATTCTGCTCGCCGGGAACGGGCAGTCGCACGGCCCGCTCTCCGGGGCTCTCGGGCCGACGCCCACCACGCTCACGCTGAACGTATCGACCTGCGGCGTGCCCGACCCCTCCGGGAACGTCGACTTCACCCTCTCCGGGGAGCTCCACGATATCAACGGCACACCGCTCGCCGGCCGGACGGTCGCGCTCCGCTGGGCCAGCTGCGACAACGGCGCGTGTGCAAGCTCGGCCCCGATGCAATTCGCCACCACCGACCAGAACGGCGGCTTCAGCTTCGCGAGGCACGAGCCGGCGACCCCGAACTACGACGCGGACACCTACGTCCAGTACGGCGTCGCGTTCTCGGGCGACGAGAAGTATGCCGGGTCCTCGAGCATAGTGATGAAGCTCTGCTGATCGCGGGTCCGCCGGGCCGCGGACGGCCCTCCCCCGCGTCGCGGACGATCGCCGCGGCCGCCCCTTCGTGGAGGGACCGCCGGACGATCCTACCGTCGGAGCCGGATCGGGCGGCGTACGGAAACTATATTGCCGATTCACGCCCTGTCCAGAGCGTTAGGAGAAGGTTCATGAAGCACGCGCAGAGGGGAGAGGTCCGTTATATCAACCCCGACACCCGGCCGGTCAACCCGGCGTTCACCAACGCTGTCATCGTGACGGGCCCCGTCAGGACGGTGTACATCGGCGGGCAGGACGCCGTGAACGCATCGGGGGAGATCGTCGGGAAGGGCGACATCCGCGAGCAGGTCCGGCAGGTCTTCGTCAACCTGGAGGGAGCCCTCAAGGCTGCCGGCGCCGGGCTGGAGCACGTCGTCAAGTGGAACGTGTACGTGGTCGAGGGCCAGTCCTTCGCGGCCGGCTACNNCACCGGGATGTACGTCGCGGGACTGGGAAACCCCGACTTCCTCGTGGAGATGGACGCGATCGCCGTCGTCCCCCTGGACTCCGGGTGAGGCACCGGGCGCGAACACGCCCCGGGCAATCCGCCGGGGCGGCCCGGCGACGGGACGGCCATGAAGGCCGGAGCGATCTCCGCGAGGGCCGGATACCGGCGTGCCGGCGAACCGCGAATTTTTCCAGGGGTCGTTCGATGCGGGCCGGGCGGGGATTCCCTGTGCGGCCGAAAAAGAGGGGTTTCAGGTCGCCCGGACGTAGTTCGTCCGCTGCATGGTCTCGGTCGAGCCGTCCGTGTACGCGATCTTCACGAGCGGGCTGAAACTGCCGGCCGCCGGGTAGAAGAACGTCGGGTTCGTCGCCCGCGAGTTCCATGTGTCCAGGTGCGCCGGCGCGTCGAACGACCACCAGGCGGACGCGACCGTTTTGCCGGCCGCGGGAGAGAGCGTGAACCGCACGGCCGATCCCCTCGGCGCGGAGAGCGGCGCGGCCGTGAAGTTCGCGCCGCCCGCCTCCGGCGTCGGCGTCTCGACCTCGCCGCCCTTCGCGAAGGCGATCCAGTCCAGGTTCTGGCCGTCGCCGGCGAACGCGAGCTTGAGGGTGTGGGTACCGGCCGCGAGCGTCACGGGGACGTCGACGGTCCGGAAGGCCTCGAACGACCCGGTCCTCGGGACCGCGATCGTCGCGGCGGCCGCGCCGTCGACAGTGACGGAGATCGTCCGGCCGGTGTTCGGGCTCGCAACGCGGGCCGAGAGAGTGTAGGCACCCGCGTCCCGGACGTCCGCGGTGTAGACGAGGTACTCGCCGGTGCGGACCCAGCCGACGTTGGTGATGCCGCCGACAGTCTCGATGTCCACTGCGTCGGTGCGGTACGCGCCGCCGCTATTGCCGGCGGTCGTGTCGTGGTAGGCCACGCCCTCGCCGCCGGCGTCGTAGTCCTCGGCCTGGATCGTCCCGGGGATGGCGAGCCCTAACGCCGGTCCCGTCCCCTCGACAGTCACCTGCACGACCTTCGTGTAATATGGGCTGTTCCAGATGTGCAGGATCGTGCCGCCCGACCAGCGGTCGGACTCCATGATCGCGAGGGAGACGCCGTAGACACCGGGATGCTGGAACGTGTGGACCGGGTTCCGCTCGGTCGAGGTCGCGCCGTCCCCGAAGTCCCAGTGCCACTCGTAGGTCCATGCCGAGGACGCGTCCGTGAACCGGACCGTGAGCGGCGCCGTGCCGTTCGTCCGGTCGGCCGTGAAGTTGGGCTCGGCGTACGCGTCCGCGTAGGAGACGAAGCGGGGCGACTCGATCCGGTCCATGCCCATGCCGGCCCCGTGGAAGCGGAGCCGGAGCGTGCCCGCGGCGGCGACGACCTGCGTCTGCACCGCCGTGAACGCGGTCGGGCTTCCCGTGTTCGGGACGCTCACGTTCCCGGCGACCCTGCCGTTGACCTCGAGCTGGACGCTCCCACCGTCGCGGTCGCTTCCGAGATAGAGGACGAGGGCCGGAAGCTCGGGCGTCGCCGAGACGCCGCCGATGGTGTAGGTCAGGTACTCGCCGTCCTCGATCCCGACGACGGCGTGACCGCCGGCGATTGCCGCGACGTCGACGTCGTCGGTGCGGTAGGCGCCGCCGGTGTTGCCCGGTGTCGTATCGTGGTACGCGACGCCCTCGCCGCCGAGGTCGTAGTCCTCGGCCTGGATCGTGCCGGGGAGCGCGGACGTCACCGTCGACGTCGGCGTCGGTGTCGGGATGCCGACCGGCGCGAACGCGATCCAGTCGATGTTCTGGCCGTCGCCCGCAAAGGTCAACTTCAGGGTGTGCTGTCCCGCCGCGAGCGTCAGGGGGACCTCGACGGTCCGGAACGTCGCGAACGACCCGGTGTTCGGGACCTCGATCGACGTGAGGAAGGATTGGTCGACGATGAGCGCCATGTCTCGGCCGCTGTTGGGGCTCGCGACCCGGACGGTCATCGTGTACGTGCCGGCCGTCGTGACGTTCGCGGTGTACGCGAGCCATTCGCCGTTCCGGACCCAGCCGACGTTGGTGACGCCGCCGGCGGTCTCGATGTCGACGCCGTCGTGGCGGTACGCGCCGCCCTCGTTACCGGGCGTGGTGTCGTGGTACGCGACGCCCTCGCCGCCGGTGTTGTAGTCCTCGGCCTGGATCGTCCCGGGGATCGCGAGCGGTCTGTACTGCCCGGGGCCCGGCGGCGTCGTGGGCTCGACGTACGGGCTGAGCTCGAACCAGTCGAGGTTCTGGCCGTCGCCATGGAACTCGAGTTTCAGGACGTGCGTCCCGGCCGTGAGCCGGAGCGGGTGCTCGGACGGGGGATAGCCCGTGCCCTGCGGCGTCGGGGTCGCGGTCACCGACGGGTCGAGGGGATAGTGAGGGCTCCCGGTGTAGTAGACGCGGGTGGCGGTCGTGTACGTCTCGAACGAGCCCGTCTTCGGGAGCGAGAGCACCGTGCCCTCCTGGCCGTCGACGGAGAAGCGGATCCGGCACCCGGGGTTCGGGGTGGCGACGCGGGCCGCCACCGCGTAGTCCCCGGTCTCGGCGACGTTCACGGTGTAGAGGAGGTACTCGCCAGTGCGGATCCAGCCGACGTCGGTGATGCCGTTTCCGGTCTCGATGTCGACGTCGTCATGCCGGTACGCACCGCCGGTGTTGCCGGGCGTGGTGTCGTGGAACGCGACGTTCTCGCCGCCGACGTCGTAGTCCTCGGCCTGGATCCGGTCCGTGACCGCGTGCGGCCCGTACGGCGCTGAGGTCGGCCTGGGCGTGTCCTTCGGGAGGACGAGCGGCAGGGCGTCCGTGGACCCGTCGGCGATGACGTACGCCTCGTCGCAGAACCCGTCGCCGTCGGCGTCGGGGTGCGTCTCGGAGAAGCCGGTGCCATTCCGGTTCGCCCAGTAGTTGCCACCGATGGACGGCCCGCCGACGATGTTCGGCCCGGCCGTCTTCGGGACGGACCAGGTGATCGCCCGGCCGCCGAGCGCGACGTTCCGGTCGTTCTGGAGGTAGTTGTCGTAGATGGTCAGGGAGCCGCCCTCGCCGGCGGTCTCCGCGTCGCGGATGCCGGCGTACCCGTTCACCAGGCAATGGGAGCCCGTGACCGTGCCGGAAGTCGAGGTGTCGAAGAAGATCCCGGACCCGCCGTTCAACCTGAAGAGGCTGTCCCGGACGGTCGCGGACCCCTTGTAGATCCTGAACCCGCTGCTCTCCGCCGAGGCCTGGCCGTTCTCCAGGACGTTGCAGTCGGTCATGGTGACTGCGGCGAGGCGGACGTCGATCCCGGTCTCCCCGCTCGTCAGGACAAGGACGTCGGAGAGGGCGAGCGCGAGGTCGCCCGTGATGCCGTCGGCGCGGATCCCGTTCGCGGCGTTCTCCGCGGCGGTGCAGCCCTCGAGCGTCACGGCGCCCGGGCCCATGAGCAGGAACCCGGTCCCGCCGCTCTCGGCGCTGACGTTCACGAGCCGGAGCCCGGCCGTCGAGGCGTCGAGGCCGGTCGCCCAGTCCGCGAGCCGGACGTTGGCCACGCTGACGTTCGTCAGGGCCGGGCCGCCGTCGGGAGGCCGGACCTCGATCCCGATCGAGCCGGCGAGGTCCCGGCCGTCGAGGAGACGGTCCTGGCCGTCGAACGCGACGTCCGGGGCCCGTATCGAGATCGCGACCGGGCTGTCGAGGTCCGAGAGCGACTGCGCGAGGTAATACGTGCCCGGCGCGGTGATCACGGTGCTGTTCGTGATCGGGACGGCGCCCGCGGGCGGTTCGGCCTGGACGCCGACGGCGAGCAGGCAGAGCGCCAGCAGCAGGAACGCCGCCGGCGCCAGGGGGCTTCTGCACCCCCGATAGTCTGCGGTGTGGAGCATGCTTCTTCCTCCGGCCGCTCCGCTACGGAGCGGTGATGGTGCGTCGGTGAATTTCATCCCGCGCGGAGGGATTGGCATGGCGCCCGGCCCATTGGCCGTGAGAGGGGGTCTGTCGCTCCACGCGCGATTATCACAGATACGTTCGCGATCCTATAAATCTTCCGAAATGTTTTCAGAAGAATCACTACCGATCGCCGGCGGAGCCCGGAACGGGTGCCGATCCGGCAGAAGGCGATGCCGATGCCTCCGCCGGATGGCTGCTGGCCGCCGGTGTCGCCCGAAAAAAGAGAGGTCAGGTCGCCCTGACATAGGCCGTCCGCTGGACCGTCTCGCTCGAGCCGTCCGTGTAGGTGATCTTCACGAGCGGCGAGAACGTGCCGGCCGACGGGTAGAAGAACGTCGGGTTGACCGCCCGCGAGTTCCACGTGTTCAGGTGGGCCGGAGCGTCGAACGACCACCAGGCCGCGCCGACGGTCTTGCCGGTCGCCGGGGTCAGGGTGAACTTCACCGCGCTGCCGTGCGAGGCGGTCAGGGGCGCGGCCGTGAACGAGGCACCGCCCGCCACCGGCGTCGGCGTGGGTGTCGACACCGAGGGCGTCGGAGTCGGTGTCGCGACGCCGCTCCTTTCGAACGCGATCCAGTCGAGGTTCTGGCCGTCGCCGTGGAAGACGAGCTTGAACGCGTGTTGGCCCGCCCAGACCGAGACCGGCGCCTGGACGGTCGCGAACGTCGAGAACGAGCCTGTGTTCGGGACCGCGATCGTGGTGAGCAGGATCTCGTCCATCAGCACGGCGATGGTCCGCCCGCCGTTCGGGCTCGCGACGCGGGCGGTCAGCGTGTACGCCCCGGTTTCGGTGACGTTCGAGTGGTAGAGCAGGAACTCGCCGTCGCGGATCCAGCCGACGTTGGTGACGCCGCCGGCGGTCTCGATGTCGACGTCGTCGTGGCGGTACGCGCCGCCCTCGTTGCCGGGGGTGGTGTCGTGGTACGCGACGTTCTCGCCGCCGAGGTCGTAGCCCTCGGCCTGGATCGTGCCGGGGATCGCGAGCGCCGTGTACGGCGAGGGCACGGCCGGCGTCGGCCTGGGCGTGCCGAAGTCGTGGGGCACGAACTCGATCCAGTCCAGGTTCTGGCCGTCGCCGTGGAAGGTCAGCCGCAGGGTCACGGTCCCGGCTGGCAGGGTGATGTAATCCGCGGTCGCCGTCGCGAACGTCTCGAACGACCCGGTGTTCGGGACCCGGATTATGTTAGTGTACATCGGGTCCGCGTTGATCGAGATCGTCGCGGTCCGGCCGTCGTTCGGGCTCGCGACGCGGGCCGTCATGGTGTAGACGCCGGCCTGGGTGACGTTCACGGTGTAGAGGAGGTACTCGCCGTCGCGGATCCAGCCGACGTCGGTGATCCCTCCGGCCGTCTCGATGTCGACGTCGTCGTGGCGGTACGCGCCGCCGGTGTTGCCCGGCGTGGTGTCGTGGTACGCGACGCCCTCGCCGCCGAGGTCGTAGTCCTCGGCCTCGATCCGGCCGGGGACCGGGTGCTCCCGGCAGGGCGTCGGCGCGATAACGGGCGTGCCGTTCCACGGCGCGAGCGGGAGGAAGTCGGTGACGTCCTCGTTGATGACGAAGGGCTCGTCGCAGATGCCGTCGCCATCCGCGTCGGGGTGGGTCTGGGAGAACCCGGTGCCGTTCGGGCTGGCCCAGAAGTTGCCGCCGAGGTACGGGCCGCCCACGATGTTCCGGCCGGCCGTCTTCTCGTAGTTCAGCATCCCGGCCGCAGAGACGCCGAAGAAGCCGTTGTCGGTGTTGTTCAGGTAGTTGTTCCTGACCGAGGACGACCAGTCGCCGCCGACGGCGACCCCCAGGCCGTTGCCGGTGATCCGGTTGCCGTTGATGTCGGACCCGCCGCGGGAGGTGGACTGCACGCCGGTGCCGGCGTTGTTCTCGATCCGGTTGCCGATGACCTCGGCGCCGCCGTGCTCGACGTAGACGCCGTCGCCGCCGTTCTCGCCGATGGTACAGTTCCGGATCAGGAACCCGCTCTCCTTGAGCGAGATGCCGTTCTCCGTGTTGTCGGAGATGGTCGAGTCGACGATGTGGTTCGAGGTGCGGTCGCTCGACCTGAAGAGGTCGGCGTCGACCCCCTCGCCGTTGCCGGTGATCGAGCACCGCTCGATCGCGATCCCCTGGGCTGCGTACCCGAGGGAGATACCGGTACGGGTGTTCTCGCGGAAGACGGAGTCGCGGACGAGGTAGTCGTCGGCGGTGCCGGTGAACGCGCCGATGCCGAGCCCGACAATGTTCCGCTCCGAGACGACGTCCTCGACCACGAGGCCCGAGACGCCGCCGATGCCGATCCCGCCGCCGCAGTTTCGGACGGTGAGGTTGCGGACGGTGACGTTCGCGATGATCCCGGACGAGGTCGGGGTCTGGAGCCCAGCGGCATAGACGCCCGTCGTGTTCGCGGTCATGCCCTCGATGGTGTGGCCCATGCCGTCGAAGACGACGTCGGAGCTGGTGATGAGGACGCCGACCACGTCGGCCGAGAGGTCGCGGTCGAGGGTGTGGAGGCCGGGCGTGTCGACGAGGAGCTCGGATGCGGGCGTCGGGACGGGCGTCGGCTCGACCCACGGCAGGTGGAAGTCGAGCTTGGCGAGGTTGACCCGCGAGACTCCGTCGAACTGGAGCCGGATCGTGGTCTCCCCCGCGGGGAGCGCGATGGGGGTCGATTGACCGTCGTTGAAGCCCGAGAAGGATCCGGTCGGCCGGAGGTCGACCGTGCCGGCGGGGACGCCGTCGGCCAGGATGGCGACGCGCTTGGTGACCGGGTCGGGGTTCGCGGCCAAGACATCGATGACGAAGGTCTGCGGCTCGGTTGCGTTGACGGTGTAGTCGAGCCATTCGCCGTCGCGGATCCAGCCGACGTCCGGGAACGTGCCCTGGTTCTCGATGTCGACACCCTCGCCGGCGCGGTAGTTGTCGTTGCCGAGGTTCGCGGGCTCGGTGTCGTGGTACGCGACGCCCTCGCCGCCGGCGTCGAAGTCCAGGGCCGAGACCTGTCCCGGCACGGGGTGGCTGCCCGGGTAGGGGGCGAGAGCGAGCGCGGCCGTATCTGCGGGATCCGGTGCGGCCTGCACGCCGACGGCGAGCAGGCAGAGCGCCAGCAGCAGGGCTGCCGCCGGCGCGAGGGCGCGGTTGCGCCCCCGATTGCGTGCGATGTGGAGCATACTTTTTCCTCCGGCCGCTCCGCTACGGAGCGGCGATGATGCGTCGGTGAATTTGCCCCGCGCGGAGGACTGGCATGGCGCCCGGCCCGGAGGCCATCAAAGAGGGTCTGTCACTCCACGCGCGATTATCACAGATACGATCCTGATACGATAAACCTTTCGAAATGATTTCCGGGAAGGGGAAGAGGAGCGCCGGTGGAATGTGGATTGGGGAGCGACGCTGCGACGCCTCGCTCCCGGTCCCGACAGGTGGGCCATGCAGCCGAACGGGGTGTTCGCGATCGCGTCGTCGGCGATCTCCGTGAACGCGGCCGCGTCGGGAATTGGCGCGGCTCTTCGTCCTCGATCTCCTTGAACCGGGCGGAGGCGAGCGCGGCTGCCATAGACTGGACGATCATCCCGAAACTCCGTTACGCCTCGCCGGCTGTCCACTCTGGTGCAGATGTCGCAGTGCCCGATCCCCGCCGTCGCACTGCGGAAGGCCGCGGGGTCGATCACAGCCGGGATCGGTAGAAAAGAAGGGACCGAAATACGAGAACGGTCTACTCCGCGGTCTCCGGCGCCGAATCGCCGAGATATTCTATCACGATGCGGCAGACCTCCTCCGCGTCGCGGATGATCGCGCCGGCCGTCCCGTCGTCGTCGGTCAACCCGTAGTCCGCCGCCTCTCGCGCCGCCTTCGCCTCGCGCATCGCGGTCGCGACGAACGCCGGCAGCGTCCCCGGAGCCACGAAGAGATCCTGAACGGCGACGATCACGCAGTCGTGGCTCTTCTCGCTGTATCCCGCGCTGTAGACGAGCGAACGGCAGGCGTGGAAGATCGCATAGTAGGCCTTGACGATCGCCCACTTGTAATCGGCCTGGTCGAGCGTCCGTTTCGCGGCCGAGAGATCGGCCCGCGCCTCGGCGATCTCGCGGTCCACCCTCGCCGGATCGACCGGCGAGCGGCGCAGCCCCCGGGACTCGATGCCCCGGTCAAACCGGTGAGACATCGCCGGCCTCCTTCAGCACGATCCCCTGTCGGATGCTCGCATACAGCGCCGGGTCGTTCGTCTTCAACGCGTAGAGGTCCGCGGGCGTGGCGACGATCGCCGAGAGCGGTCTCCGGACGGTCCTGCCGAAGGCGTCCACGCTCTCCGCCGCCGCGGCCCGGTCCGTGGTCTCGATGAAGAGGTCGATGTCGCTATCGTCCGTATCCTCGCCCGTGGCGCAGCTGCCGTAGAGGACGATGCTCGACGCGATCGGCGCGATGGTGCGGACCAGGTCGTTGAGCTCCAGCAGCGTAAAGCAGATCTTCATCTGCCGCATGAGGACGCTGTCCATGTTCCCCCGGTAGAAGACGAGGTTCCCCACCTCCTCGCGGGTCGCGAGGCCCATGGCCTCGATCGCCTTCAGGTTTTTACTGACGATCGAGACGTCGTAGCCGAGCGACCGGGCGAGGTCGCGGACGTGGAACTGCCGGGTGTACTGCCTGCCGAGGAAGACGAGCAGCTTGAGCGCCGACTTCCGAAAGAGCGTGCCGTACGGCGAGAGGAAGTCCGCCGGATCTTCATTTTCCGGCGGTAGCTGATCCTGTTTTCCGATCTGCTCCGGATCGCCGGCGCGACGGCGGTTGGCATCACGGATTCGATGCAGCGATCGTTGACTCCCATCCATCAATTGTTGATTTCCGCGCCTGCCTTCATATATCTATGGATGGCCGGGATCATCGGCTCCGAGGATCTGTCGATCATGAACGACGTTGCATCCGAAGCTCTTCGGAGCGGGCAATCTCCGATGTGGCAGTCGCCGCCACGGTCGCGTCGGCCGACGCTTGGATTCTCGACGTCCGGGGAGACGAGGATCGCCGGCTGCGGCGCGAACGTGAAAGTACCTGGTATTCAGTCCGCGATCGCCGCGGAGGCCGCCGGCTCCCCGGCAGCCACTCCTCTCCGCACCTTCCGCCGGTCGCACGCGTCGCCCCCTCCGCTCGGCGCTCTGCGCCTCGCACCACCCCTGCGGGACGATGCCTCGCAGAATCCGCTCCCGCCACCGGCAGGCATGCCGTCCCGTGTAATGAGATCGATGGCGGCGTCGGCCGCGCGGTTTATCGGGAGAGACCGGCGCCACGTCTTCCGGGCGCGCCCGTTCCGAGATCGGACGCGAAGACCTGATCGGTGGTCGCCGCGAGCTCGCAGAGGTATTCCTGCCGGAACCGCAATCGCCTGTCTCCCGTTGCTCTTGCGGGCCCGATCGGTATCGGGCTCATGCCCCCTCGTCCTCGAGCTGGCGGAGGAGTCGGTTGTACTCGCGTGTGCGCGTATCGATCAGGCTGGCGAGGGCCTCCATCTCCCGGTCCCTGTAGATGAGGCGTTCTGCATACCGGCCTCCCCCGCCGGGCCGGACCGCCGCCGCGGCCATGCGGGAGGAGAGGTCCTGGTCCTCGAGGGCAATCGCCTCGAGGACGGCCGCGGCAACCGGGCCCCGGGCCTCGATCGCCTCGAGGAGTACGGCCAGGTCGCGGCCCCGGGCGGCATCCGCGATCGCCTGGTCGGCCCGTTGCAGGGCCTCGAGGCGGGTGGGGAGCGGGCCGGCATCACTCATGCCGGGACCTCGTCGCCGTCCTGTCGAGCATGCGCGTGGGTATGGCGGAACAGGTGATAAAGCATGGTGATCCGCATCGGCAGCGGTGCCGGACTGCGCATGTTCCCCCTCGCCTCCGAGCCCGATCGCCGGTGGCGGTTGCGTCCGCGAGTACAGGCCCTCCGCCACGAACGCCGCTACGGCCGCGAGGAGCTCGGCATCCGCACGGGGCGCCGCCGGACGGGCATACAGAGCTGCCTCCAGGGTACCTCGGCGGGAATGGACGAGGCAATGCCGTACCGTCGCAGCCATCTGCTCCCGATCCTGTTGCTTCCGTTTCCCCCTCCTTCAGAATGGGGAGGGAGCTCGCGCCGCCCCCTCCCCGGCGCCCCGCGCCTCCCCACCCCCGCGAGACGATGCCTCTGCCGGATCCTCATCCCACGGGCGGTGGGGGGGCGTGAAAGATCGGGCTCCTGGAGGACGCGCTCACAGCAGAGGCATCACTACGTGGGGGAGGGTGCCGAGCGAAGCGAGGCGGGAGGGGGGGGCGCAAGGCCCCTCCCCGTTACCGATGCCTCCCCCGCGTCGGTTGCTCTATAGGGCGGCCCGGCGCCGATAGAACGGCCATGTCCCGGACCCGGATCGCCATCGCCGACCCCGTCGAGGTCGTCCGGGCCGTCCTGCCGAAGCCCGCCGGGAACCTGCCGTAATTATCCCCGAAGCCCTGACAAAAAATGGTCTGAATGCGCCGGGACCGGCCTCCTTTTTCCGACCGTGTCGGGCGCCGGTTCGGATGCTGTACACCCCCCGTCGCGGTGGCCGTGGCGCCGGTGGTGCACTGCCGTGTTTCGCCACCGAGCCGGCATGAGAGATGCGGGAGACCGGCCGTATTTCGTTCCGTTCCCGGCGCCGTTCCATGGCGCTCGGCCGCCTGCAGCCAGGACCCCGGCGAGAACGGCCACCGCCCGATCGTGCTACCCGGTGTGGCTCCCGTCGCAGAACGGCCTGTTCTTCGACCTCCCGCACTGGCAGAGCGTGACCCGTTGCCTGACCTCGTAGGGCGTGCCGTCGGCGGAGATCACCGGGATGCCGCCCCGGACCCAGAGCGGTCCGTACTCCCCGTCGTCCGGGTCCTCGATGACGGCGATGGACTTCTCCAGGTCCTGCCCGATGGCCTCCCCGGTCGCATTGTCGTAGACGACCAGCCGTCCCGTCGGGCAGTCGCAGGCCTCCTCGATAGCGGTCTCCCGGGCAGCGGAGTCCGAGAATTTGACGAGGTTCCAGATGCCGGCGGCCCGATGGCAGAACCCGGCGTGGATGCAGAGGTGCTTGTTGTCCGCGAGCGTCAGGGACGGCCCCCTGGTGATCTCCGCACCCTCGAGGAACGGCTCCCGGTCACCCGCCTCGGTCCCGTCGAACCGGATCTGTGCGTGGGTGCCGTCGCAGAACGGTCTGTTCTTCGAGTGCCCGCACCGGCAGAGGGCATACTGCTGCCGGAGTGGATAGGTCTTTGTCTCTTTCCAGGAACGGCAGTACCCCTCGTCATCGACGCAGATCTCCTCTGTCGTGAGGGGCACTCCGCCGGTCACGATATACGGGCCGTTTTTGCTCACCGTGATCTTCATCTGTTCGGTGCGGGGATCGGGGGATGTTTCCGGTGGTGCGGTCATGGATGCATCTGGTCCTTTCGAAGTCGGATGCTTTCTCTAACGTTAAAAAATTAGTGCCGGAACGGGGTGGTGTTCTGCGTCGTCCCCGCCATTCCCGCACAGAGCATGGCGGTTCCGCAGTCTCCGGCCCGCTTCGGATCACCTCGGTTTTTGGTTGCCATGTCGGGACGGTTC
>DUGU01000212.1 GCA_013331215.1 Methanoregulaceae archaeon | reverse complement strand
TCCACGGCCCGGCTCTGGACCTCGCCCTTCAGGGTGAGGCCCGAGCAGAAGCGCGGGACGTAGTCGATCGGCGACGTCGGCAGGAGCTTGAGGCCGAGCTCGCGCGAGATGAACCGGTACGTCCGTCCGATCTCTTTCCGGCTGACCCGCGAGACCTCGGCGATCTCGTCGAGGGTCCGCGGCACGCTGCACTGCCGGCACGCGGCGTAGAGCGCGGCGGCGGCCACGCCCTCGATCGAACGGCCGCGGATGAGGTTCTTGTCGACCGCGTCTCGGTAGACGACCGCGGCCGTCTCGCGAACGTTCCGGGGCAGGCCGAGGGCCGAGGCCATCCGGTCGAGCTCGGAGAGCGCGAAGGCCAGGTTCCGCTCGGTCGCTTTCGAGACCCGGATCCGCCGCTGCCACTTGCGGAGCCGGTAGAGCTGGGCCCGGTTCTTCGAGGAGATGGCCCGGCCGTAACTGTCCCGGTTCCGCCAGTCGATCATGGTCGAGAGGCCCTTGTCGTGGATCGTGAAGGTCATCGGCGCGCCGACACGCGACCGCTTCATGCGCTGGTCGTGGTCGAAGGCCCGCCATTCGGGGCCGCGGTCGATGAAGTCGTCGTCGATGACGAGGCCGCAGTTCTGGCAGACCAGCTCGGCCCGCTCGTAGTCGTGGACGAGCTGCCGGCTCTTGCACTCGGGGCAGACCGTCTCGGTGTGCTCCTCGGTCTTCCGTTCGCGCTCGATCACTTTGCTGCGGTTACGGAACGCCTCGCGCTGGCTTTGAAGGATGCGAAGTTTCTCTATCTCCTGCATGTAGTTGACACCTATGACCTGCTGAATATCTTCTCGCCGACCGGGTGCTCGCACCGGTCGCGGCACAGGACCGCGGCGTACGGCCTCTTGACGTTTCCGAAGAGGTCCACGACCCGGCCAACGGGGCGGTGGCGGCGGTCGACGACCGTGGCATAGAGGGGGGGCAGCTGCGCCGCGTCCACCGCGACGATCAGCATGCGCCCTCCGCATGCGTGCACAATACGACCGACCGTCTTCATCGCTCTCGTTCCGGCTTCGTGAAGAATAATTGCCGCAAGTTATATATTTGTTCGGAGGACATATAAAAACTTTGTCACAATCTTCATAAGATCAGCGGGATCCGAGCCATTCTGCAATATTTAAATCAAGTGCCTCGCGACAGGCGCGCGTGTCGAGCCCGGCCCCCCGCGCGACCGTCACGCGGTCGGCGGCCGTCATCAGGTCGCACGGAGCGTGGGCGTCCGAGTTCACCACGATCCGGCAGCCGGCCGCGAGAGCCGTTCTGGCGACGTGGCCGTTGGTCCGGTTGTGCCCGCCGCGCACGGTCAGCTCGAGCGCGATTCCGTTGTCGGCCGCAGCCCGCGCGTCGTCCATCGCGATCAGGCCCGGGTGCGCGAGCACGTCCACGTGCGCCGAGGTGCAGGCCGCTTGGTTCGTGCCGGGCGCAACCGGCTCGACGGGAGTCTCGCCGTGGACCACGACGAGCACGGCTCCTTCGGCCTTTGCCTGCCGCGCGAGGGCATCGATCTCGTCGGGCGGGACGTGGGTGAGCTCGACCGCGGGGTAGAACACGACCCCGTAGCGCGCGGCCGAGACGGCGACCGCGTCGGCCGTCTCGAGGACGAGCGGTCGGGTGGACGTATCCGCATGGTCAGCAATCGCGACCTCGTCGTAGCCGAGCACGGCCATCCGGCGCAGGAGCTCGAGCGGCAGGAGCTCGCCGTCGGACCGGAGCGTGTGCGTGTGCAGGTCGTACATGCAGCCCTACTTCTTCGTCTCTAACTTCTTTGGCTCGAGCGCCCCCGCCACGCGGCGGAGCAGCGCCTCCTTCGACTCGGACCAGGCGACCACGGCCCGGCCCTCGCGGCGGTACCAGTACGCGGGGTGAGAGCCGGCCTCGACGCGAAAGCGGAGGCCCGCCTTCTTCAGCGCCCGCTCGAGGTCCTGCATCGTGATCCCCTTCTGGGCGAGCCCCAGCGGGACCCGGCGGCCCTGCCGGCGCCCGAGGGCCGCGTTGAAGTAGCAGGGGTAGAGGACCCGTTCGTTCTCCATCGGATCAGCGTCGGCAGGTGAACCTATAAACAGTGCGCACGGCCACTACTCCTGATGCATCAGGTCGACGTCCGGATCGAGAAGGATCTCTATGCGGCGAACGACGCACTCGCGGCCGAGAACGCGGCCCGTCTCGCCGCCCACGGCGTGCTCGGGATCGATCTGCTCGGCGCGATCGGATCGGGCAAGACCGCCCTCATCGAACGGCTCGCTCCTCTTCTGGCAGAACGGGGCCGGCGGGCCGGCGCGATCGCCGGCGACGTCTACGGCGACGACGACTACCGCCGGATCGCGGCCCTCGGGATCCCGGCCGTGAACGCGAACACGGGCAAGGAGTGCCACCTCGACGCCCACATCGTGGACCACGCCCTCGACGGCCTGCCTCTCGACGAGATCGACGTCCTCTTCATCGAGAACGTGGGGAACATGGTCTGCCCCACCGACTTCGCCCTCGGCGCGGCCAAGCGCGTGGTCGTGGTCTCGTCGACCGAGGGGGACGACGTCGTGAACAAGCACCCCATGATGTTCCGCTCCTGCTCGATCGGCGTGATCAACAAGGTCGACCTCGCTCCGCTCGTGGGGGCGGACCTCGACCGCATGGAGCGCGATATGCGGCGATACAATCCGGCGATCCGGGTCTTCCGGACCAATCTGAAGACCGGCGAAGGCGTCGTCCCCCTGCTCGATGCCCTGATCGCCTGAACGCAGGGGTTAAATAACGTCTGGGTGAATATATACAGCACTTCTGATTCTCGAAACGAATCGGGTGAACTCACATGCAATGGCAAGGACGATCCATCAGGAAGGTGACGGGTGGCCGCTATGCGCCCCTGCGCGGCAAGAGGCGGACGGAGATCGGGCGGGCCCCCGCGGAGACGCACATCGGCGAGGACCGCCGGCGCGCGATCCGCACCTTCGGCGGCAATGAGAAGGTCCGGGCGCTCCGCGCGACGTACGCGAACGTGGCCAACCGGGCAACGGGCTCGGCACAGAGGGTGAAGATCGAGACCGTCGAGCAGAACACGGCGAACCCGAACTACGTGCGCCGGAACCTGCTCACGAAGGGCGCGATCATCCGGACCGAGCTCGGCCCGGCCCGGATCCTCAGCCGCCCGGGTCAGGACGGCGCGATCAACGCGATCCTGATCGAGTAATACGACACTCTTTTTTTAGTGCGGACCTCCCATTCTCCAGAGACGAGGTCGACCGCATGAGCCTGCAGATCACGGTGGCGGCGCCGTTCCGGCACCTGCACAAGGGGCAGCTCCAGCGGAGCGAGTTCGTCTACTACCTCGCCATCGACCGGATGTGGATGAACCGCGACCAGGCCGGGGTCCTGCTCGACCTGGCCGTCGAGCAGGGGCTCGTCGCGGTCAAAAACGGGGTCGTGGTGCCCCTCTTTCCGGTCGGCGAGGTCACGGTCCCGCTGGGGTATCGCCCCGGCGCCGAAGACCTCGAACGCCCCGACCCCGAGCGGCTCCTGCTCGCCCGGATCGCCGGGGCAACGGGGCGGGAGCAGCGGGAGGTGGCGGCCGAGGCCAACCGCCTGGCCGCCGAGGGCTTCGACGGGCAGCTCCGGTCGAAGGCCGCGCTCGTCCTGCTCGCCCGCAGATACGAAGTCCCCTTCGACGATCTGCTCGCTCCGCTCCGGGATGCGCTGATCTCGGAATAAAAGGGTTATTCGGCCGCCGGTGCGGCGAGGAGGTCGTCGAGCGCCCGCTCGCCGTACTGCGTGACCTTGGCGTTGATCTGTACGAAGTCCTGGGTGATCTCGCCGCCACGGACCGCCTTTCGCATCCGCTGGCCATCCATGACCGGGTTGAACCCGATGCCGCCCGCGAGCAGGAGCCGCCGCCGCCCTCCGCCGGGCAGATCCTTCCGTGCCGGCGTTCCGTTCCGATCCGATGCGCCGGTGATTGTGACGCGGTACCCGGGCAGACCGAGCGGGCCTGCGTCGACCTCGCCGCCTACCCGCTTTCCGATGATGGCTCCGGCCGCCCCGCCGCTCGCGGTCATCTTGTAAGAACGACCGGTCTTCGGGTCCGAGAGCACGACTTTAAAATCGACCATATCTAATCTCCACTGAGGCGAAGTACCCATAAATGTGGGGCGGAGGGCTCTTAAAGATACGGTTCACTTGCCCCAGAACGGCTCGCCCCGCCGGCGCATGGTCGTGTACTCCTCGAGCACCTCCTTCGCGGTGGCCGAGATGTGGCCGAGCATCTCCTTCTCGAGGACCTTGACATGCCGTTCGGGGAGGTCGACATAGAGGTCGTCGTCGACATCGACCTGCCGGCCGACGGTCGCGCCCTCGATCGCGATCGCGACCTCGGCTCCGGCCTCGACTTCGTGGACGTACTCGCCCGAGGACTGGATCGTCTTCAGGTGTCCGACTTTTCGGCCGTCGGTCCGTATCAGGTTCACGTCGGTCCGGAGCGTGCCGGCGAGTACCCGGATTCCGACCACGGCCGGGTTGGACTGCCGGAAGATGCAGCCGGGAAGCACGCGGAGCTTGGCCGGCAGGATGATCCGCTCGAAGCGCTGCTGCTCCATCCGCTGCCGTTCCGCATCGCGCCACTCGACGAACTCGTCGATCAGCTGGTAGATGACCTTGGCCTGGAAGACCCGCGGGAGGTCGGGGCCACCGTCGCGGACGATCGCCTGGGCGTCGGGCAGGAGGGGGGCGTTGAACGCGAGCACGGCCCGGCAGAGGGGGGCCTTGATCGTCTGCGCGTCCACGAGGTCGTGCCGGCTGACGGGCCCGACGGCAGCACGCATCACACCGATCTCCCGGGCCTCGAGCTCCTTCGAGAGCGCCTCGAGCGCGCCGATCGTATCGGCCTTGATCACGAGCCCCTCCTCCGAGAGGAGGACATCGATATGCGAGACCTCGTCGAGGATCTCCCGCTCGATCGCGTCCCGATCGCCACGGACGACCCGGAGCGGCGAGCCCGCGATGACGCCGTCGAGCCCGGGGGCCGCGACCTTCACGCCCGATGCCGCGACGACGGACCTCACTCGCTCGAACCGGTCCTCGGTCAGGATCTCCTTCATCGGCCGCGGCTTCAGGAGCGACTTCACCTTCGTCTGGACCACACCGTCGGCGGTGGCGAGCATCACCTGGTCGCCGACCGTGAGCGTGCCGTCGAAGAGGATCACGTCGAGGGTCAGGCCGAGCCCGCGCTCCTCCTTCACCTCGAGCACGGTCCCCTGCCCGGGGCCCTGGACCTCGACGGCGAGCGCCTCGCCCATGTACCGCTGGGCCAGGCCGATCATCACCATGAGCAGGTCCGCGATCCCCTCGCCCGTGTGCGCCGAGACGGGGACGATCGCGATCTCCCTGGCGAAGTCCGAGACCCGGTCGAACCGCTCCGAGTTGAACCCGAGGTCCGAGAGCTTTCCGACGATCTCGTAGTGGCGCGTCTCCATGAATTGGGTCACGCGCTCGTTCTGCTTTGCAAACGAGGCGAGAAACGGAGAGTTCTCGGTCGGGCGCCAGCCATGGATCCGGTCGATCTTGGTCAGGGCCACGACGAAGGGGGTACGACAGTTGCGGAGGATCGAGAGGGCCTCGATCGTCTGGGGCTGGAAACCCTCGTTGATATCGACGACCACGATCGCCATGTCCGCGAGCGCTCCGCCCCGGGCGCGGAGCGTCGTGAACGCGTGGTGGCCCGGGGTGTCGATGAAGAGCAGGCCCGGCACCTGGACCGCGAGCTTCTGCATGCCGGCCGACATTCCCCGGATCGCCTCGATCGGGACGAGGGTCGCGCCGATGTGCTGCGTGATGGCCCCGGCCTCGCTCGAGACGACCGACGACCCGCGGATCCGGTCGAGGAGGGAGGTCTTGCCGTGGTCCACGTGCCCGAGCACGCAGACGATGGGTGTCCGTATGCCGCCCGTAGCCAATGTCGCCGCCTCCAAAATTAGGGCCGGCGAGAGAAAATAGCGCCGTCCCGGTCTGTAGTGGTTATCTTCGATAGGCTATTAATATTCATGCCCGGGCACGCCGGGGGACATACCTTTAATAGTGGACAGGCCCAATTTTCCAGGCACGTCTGCCAGGGTAGGGTAGCTGGTCATCCTAGGGGACTGTGGATCCCCCGACCCGGGTTCGAGTCTCGGCCCTGGCCTTATTCCTCAAGGTTCG
>DUGU01000313.1 GCA_013331215.1 Methanoregulaceae archaeon | reverse complement strand
GTCGTCCAGGGCAAACCGGTCCTGGCCAAGCGCGCAGACATGCCGGCCGGTGTGATGCCGATCGGGCGGGCCGCGCTCCCCTGGCTCCTGCTGGTCTTCTTCTGCATCGTGATCAGCATTCCCATGATCTCGACCGGCCTGTACGGCCTGCTCGGACCGCTGCAGAAGATCCCCATTGTCGCGGACAAGGCGATCGACCTGAAACTGCTGAACCAGGCCTATACCTGGGTCCTCGTTTCGACCCTGATCGCGGCGCCGTTCATGGTCCGCGGGCGCGACGAGGCGCGGAAGATCGTCGGCACATGGCTGAGGCGGGCCTGGGCCCCGACTCTCGCCGCGGCCATCTTCTTCGCGATCGCATACGTGATGGACTGGTCCGGCCAAACAGTCGTCGGGAGCGTGCTGACTTTTACCCCCGGGACGGCGGACATCAACATGAACGCCGTGATCGGGCTTACCCTGGCGATGATCTTCGGCGTCGCGTTTCCGGTGGTCAGCCCCCTGCTCGGCCTCTTCGGCGCGTTCGTCTCGGGCTCGGAGGCCTCGTCGAACGTGATGTTCCACGGGATCCTTAAGCGGGCGACGGGCGTACTCGACCTCGACTTCCTCAAGGTCTATTCGGCTCACGCAGTCGCAGGGGGGATCGCGTCGGGGATCGCGCCGGCCAAGATCATCAACGCAGCCGCGGTGATCGACCAGCTCGGGATTGAGGGGGAAGTGATCCGCCGCTGCGCCCCTATCGCGATCGTCCTGACCCTTGTCACCGGAGGGATGCTCGTCCTGTTTCTCGCGCTCTGAGCGTGGGGCGGGGCCGTACCCTCCGATCCAGCGATAGGGCTAAATAGCGGCCGAGGTGATCCCCGGGCATGATCAACGGCATCGACGAATCGGCGCTCCGGGCTCTGGTCTCGTCCGTCCAGCGCGACCCGGAACTGGGTCGCGTGCAGTTCTCCGCCATCACGGAGTGGCGTGAGGGCGCCCATGCCACCACCGCCGTGCGCCACTTCATTGTCCCGTCGGACGAGCCCGCCAGCCTCGTCGGGACCGACCTCGCACCGAACGCGGTCGAGCTCCTGCTCTCGGCACTCGGCGCCTGTCTCACCGTCGGGTTCGTCTATAACGCAGCCCTCCTGGGGCTCGAGATCCGGAACCTGACCATCGAGCTCGACGGAAAGCTCGATCTGGCTAGCTTTCTCGGGCTGCCCGGCGGGACACCCGCGGGATACACGGAGATCCGGGCCGGTTGTCGGCTCGAATCGGACGCCTCGACATCTGCGCTCGCGGCGCTCGCGGCCCAGGTCATCGCGACTTCTCCCGTGACCGACACCCTCCGGCGGTCGGTTCCCGTCGAACTGACCGTGAACGGGGAGCCCGTGAGCTGATGGAGTAGCGTCGACACTATCGCATCGGCTTTCCCCGACTGCCCCTTGCATGGTGGAGGCTACCGCGGCAGCGAATACGAACGTCATCCGCTCCTGCGGCGTCGAGCGGCCAATCTCGGCCGAAGCCATCTCGGGGATCGGAACTCGGTCCGTCCGCTGCCGGTTCCCTGTCGAGTCTCGGCGGCCGGATTCCGCCCACGCGACCTTTCCGGTCCGGGGTCTGTCACTCCGAAGTTCGAAAAGGGGGCACCAACCTGACGTGTTTCCGATTCCGTTAGATACGATTAAGTGCCATTCCCGCCAACCGGGGCGGGCAATGACCCGGACCGTCACCGACGCGCCCGCCGGAGACAGGGACACGACCTGCATCACCGGGGCCCGCCGATGCCGGGATGAATATCCCCGGCAGCTCGCTCACCTCCCCCTTGGGGTCGGTGCCGGTGTCCTGATCCTGGTGCTGCCGCTCGGTCTCCCCGCAGCGATCCTCGCCGGGGCGCTCCTCGTGGGTTTTCTCGTTTCGGACGCGCTCGTTGGCGTACCATCGGATGCCTCTCGTTCCGGCCGATTCGTCGGCACGTTCATACGGGCACGCGAGACGCCGGGTGGCGGAGCGAATTATACTGGACTCTCACTCCTCGCGGCGCTCCTCCTCTTCCCGGCATCATCGGCCGCTGCCGCGACGATCGCATTCGGCGTGCTGGACTCGGTCTCGACGATCGCCGGGCTTCGGTACGGCCGCCACCGTCTGCCCAACGGCAAGTCCATCGAAGGGACCCTCGCGGCCTTCGCCTTCACGACACCGTTTCTTCTCCTCTTCCTTACGCCGGTCGCCGCCGTCGCGGTTGCGTTCGTCGGCGCCCTGGCCGAGCTCGTTCTCCCGGTCAACGACAACCTGATCGTGCCGTTTTTGCTCGCGCTCCTCGTGACCGCGTTCGTGTGAAAAGGAGCACGACGGATACCATTTTTTGTCCGGAGTGCTGGATCTGTATGATGCACCGGGCATTTCTGCAGTTGGCGGCCCTTCTCGCCCTCCTCGCCGTCATGGCCGCGGCGGGAGGATGCGTCGCGCTCTACACCGTCTCGCGTGCCCTGGAGCGGCCCGCCGACGCCGGTGGAGGTATGATGGGCCCTCCGCTCTTTCCGCCCGTTACTACGCCACCGATCCTGCCGCCCACGGCGATTCCGGCCGTCACGGCGCAAACGCCCGGGGGCGATGGTCTGCCCTTCAATCCGTTCGTGACCGATACGCCCCCCCCGGTCCCCGCTCCGCTCGTAACGGGCGCACCAGCTGGAACAGTCCCGCCGTCGAATGCGACTCCGCCCCGGGTCCCGATGCCGACGGACACGCCTCCGGTGGCCGGGCCCCCGCCTCACGATTTGATCCCCCGGCCGTCCTTGCCCGCGACACCGCTCTAGACGATGAGCGGAGCGACCCGTTCGAGGATCGCGTCCCGCATCGCCTCGGCCGAGGGTCGGTCCTCTGCCTCGACCATGACCCGGACGATCGGTTCGGTACCCGAACGGCGGACGAGCGCCCAGGTCTTTCCCTTCGCGATCCGGACCCCGTCGGTCCGATCGGCCGAGAAGTCGGGGAACGCGGCCTCGACTGCGGCGATCACCTCGTCCGGCCGCTGCGTGTGAATCCGCTTGCTGATGAAGTGGTACGGCGGCAGTTCGTCCACCAGCGCCGAGAGCGGCCGACCCGCCTCGGCCAGCATCCCGATCATCATCGCTGCGGTCATGCCTCCGTCGCGGCAGAATTGATGATCGGGGTAGATCAGCCCGCCGTTCCCCTCGCCGCCGAACGCGACCGGGATACCGGCCGCAATCAACCCGAGCATGGTCCGGGCCACGTAGATCGAACCGACGCGCGTGTACCGGACCGTGCAGCCTGTCGCGGCGGCCACGTCCTCGATCAGCTGCGAGGTCGAGACCGGCGTCACAATCACGCCCTGCCGCCCCCCGCAGACGTGGCGGGCGATCAGAGCGAACTCGCGGTTCTCCTCGACGAACCGGCCGCGGTCGTCGACGAAGACCGCACGGTCCGCATCGCCGTCGTGGGCCACGCCGAACGCGGCCCCGGTCTCGAGCACGAGCTCGGCGAGAGCTTTGAGCCCGTCTACCGTCGGCTCTGGCATCCGACCCGGAAAAGTGCCGTCCGGCTGGGCGTTGATCGCATGGACCTTGCAGCCCATGCGGGAGAGCAGGTCGGGGGTGGTCAAGGCTGCCGGGCCCGAGCCCGGGTCGACGGCAACGGTCATGCCCGCCCCGACTTCCTCGGGGAAGTGCTCGAGAATGCCGTCGATATAGCGTTCGACCAGCTCCGGCGCCGCCCGCTCCGCGCCGAGCCCCCGCCAGCCGGCGAGAGTGTACTCTTCGCGGACAAGCCGACCTTCGAGCGCGATCACCTCCGCGTCCCCCATCTCGGTCCCGTCGCGCTCTATGATCTTGACCCCGTTGTACTCGGGGGGGTTGTGCGATGCNNCACGTCGCAGCCCGTGGCCATCAACCCGGCCTTGAGCGCATCCACAAGGATTGGTCCCGAGGTCCGGGTGTCTCGCCCTATCGCGACCGTCCCCGGGCGCATCGAGCCGAGCGCCTGTCCGATTCGGAGCACGAGCCCCGGCGTCATCGACTCGCCCACGACGCCGCGCACGCCATTTGTCCCGAAGAGCTGCTT
>DUGU01000036.1 GCA_013331215.1 Methanoregulaceae archaeon | reverse complement strand
ACGACGTTCACGACCTCGTTCCGCTCGGCGCCGAGCGGCGTGCCGTTCTTGGCGAGTTTCGCAAGCAGGGGACCGATCGTCCCCGGGTCGACGTCGGGCAGCTCGATGGTCTGACGCGTGGTCAGGTGCACGGCCGAAAGGCCGGCCCTGCGAGCGATCCGACCGAGCCCCTCGAGCTGTGCCGGGGTCAGGAGGCCGGCAGGGGCGCGGAGCCGGACGATGCACCGCCGCGGGTCGCGCTGGGTGATGATACCGCCCGCAGATTCGAGCGCTTTTCGTGGGTCCACGACCTTTTCTTAGGCGTGAAGGTAAATAAGAAGACTGAATAACCCTGTTAAGTTGAACAGGTCGTATCAGGAGTCCCGTCAACTCCCGCCGTTCAGTCTGGCGCGTGAGCGGATCATCGCCGCGTTTCCGGCCCCCCGCGGGACCGTCGACATGCCGGTCGACGACAGCGTGGGACGTATACTCGCCGCGCCGGTACATGCCGGTTTCGCCATGCCGTCCACGGACGTGGCCGAGGTCGACGGGATCGCGGTCGCGAGCCGGGAGACGATTACTGCGGCGGCGGACTGCCCTGTTGTGATCGAGACCGGAGCGCGGGTCAACACAGGTCAGCCGCTGCCGCCAAGAACAGACGCCGTCGTGCCGATCGAATGCTGTGCAGAGGGCTCCACACGGCTCGCGCTCGAAGCCCCGATCGACGCGGGGGGGGGAGTGCGGCGCGCCGGGACCGAACTCGAGGACGGTGCACTCCTTCTGCCGGCCGGCCACCGGCTTCGCCCCATCGACGTCGGCCCGCTCGTCGCCGCGGGCGTGACCTATGTCCAGGTCCGGGCGGTCCGGGTCGGGGTCATCCCGACCGGCGGAGAGCTCGTCTTGCCGGGAACGATGCCGGGACCGGGCGAGAGCGTCGCCTCGAACCCTGACGCGATCCGGGCCCTGCTCGCGCCGCACGGCGCAGAGACTACCGCCCACACGGTGGTGCCGGACGACCCGGAGGCGGTGAATGCCGCGATCGAGGCCTTCCGTGCGAAGGTCGACATCGTGATCGTCTGTGGCGGCAGCGGGCGCGGCACGCGCGATGTCGTCTTCAGCGTTGTCCGATCGCTCGGCGAAATCATCGTCGACGGGGTCGCGGCACGGCCGGGCAGGGCGTTCCTCATGGTCCGGGCCGGCGACCTCCCTGTCGTCGCTCTGCCGGGCCGGCCACAGCCCGTGGGGCTGCTCACCGAATACTTCATCGTCCCGCTCCTGGCGGCCTGGGGGCTCCCGGCCGCAGCGCCCCCGCGCGTACGCGTCCGGCTCGGCCTGGGGATCGAGTCGCATCCCCGGTTCGCCGAGACAGTCCCGCTCTCGGTCGGTCGCGTGGGGAAAAACCTCATTGGCATCAGGCAACCGCGAGGACGACAGGGAACCCGTTCCCAGTTCCGGGCGAACGCGCGCCTCCGGGTGCCCGAGGCCGTTGCCGGGTACGCCCCAAGCGACGACGTCGAGGTCGAACTCCTGGACGACCCGGACGGACCTGACATGACCGTCCTGGTGGTCGGTGCCGTCGAGGAGATCGACCTCCCCGGTACCGGGCCCCGCATCGCGGTGGTCCCGTGCAGCCAGGACGAAGCACGCGCCCTGCTCGACCGCTCGTCCTGCCACCTGGCCGTTCTCGAGGGCGCCCCTTGCGCACCTTGCCCTTCCTGGCCCCTTCGGCTCGAGAGCCGCGGAGATGTCTGGTTCGCAGCGCCGCCCAGACTCGTGAGAGACCCGAAGGTCCGGGCAGCCCTATCTGCCCTGGGTATCACCCGGTGCTGAGACACTGTTGATTGGAGCAATTGTAGGAAAGGATATCTTTACATCCGCCAGGATCGGGGGCCGATCTGCGGTAGAGTGTCGATCCGACTGCGTTCAGGCCGTCACCGCCTATTTTAATCGTCAATACGTGCCCTGCCCGGCAAGGGGCTCGGCTTCTTCGAAGCGGTGAAAGAGGGCGTCGTTGCCGGCGGTCGGCAGCTCTCCTCCATCACTGTCCGCATGAGCCCGGGCAATCGTCCGGCCCATTTTCAAACTTCAAACGGTGAGAGGTGCGGCCATCCGTCGATCATCACGGCCAGGGCGCCGCTCCGTACCTCGGCCCACGTGATGCCGGCCACGTCATCGATCGTGAACGGCGAAGGTAAGGCCTCCCATTTCCTGAACGGATAGAAGGTCGCCTCACCAGCCACGATGATCGGGATCTCGAACTCCTCGTTCTGGTCGCGAAGGCGGACGCGGTAAAGGATCGCCTCGCCACGCTCACCGATCTGCTCGACCTTGCGGACGTCGTAGACGACCCCGTCGAAATCTTGGAGGCGGGCGCCGGGCAACAGATCCATCAGCGCGCCTCCTTATCGGTCTCGGAGACCGCCTCGCGGACAAGGACCATCCTGGTTCTGGATTTTTCGTCCATGGTCGGGGGTTAGAGCGGGCCCGTGTGATGAAAGTGTCGATCCGTAGTCGATCGGACCGTTACGGCACACTAAGAACATCACTCCGGGCTCAGTTCCGCGAAGCGATCCGACTCCTCGAGGCGGCGGAGGAGGACGATGGTTACGCGGTCACGGGCGATCCCCTCATCGCCCCGCGCGATCGTGTCGTATATACCAGCAGCACTAGTCCTGCTGTGCCGGGCCGCGAGGGCGTCGAGATCGGTGATGACAGTGTTGAGGTGGTGGCCCGCTCGGCCTATCACGTGGCCGTGCCGGTAGAGGTTCCATGCGCGCCATGTCACGTCTGGTCGATCCTGCCCAGGAGCGGCGCGGATGCCGGGCCGGCAGCGCCACAGGGGGCTCGCGCAGGGCCCGAAGGTCCGCACGGTCCTGGCCGCCCCGAGCGCCGTCACCAGGTAATGACGTCCGCCTCGTCGCCGGCCCTGAGCCCGGTGCCGTCGGCCGGGACCACGACGATACCGTCACACTCAAAAAGGGTCGAGAGGCGACCGGCCTCGCCGTCGACCGGAGTTGCCCACCCGTCTCGAATCCGTACGAGACGGTACGTCTCCCGCTGGCGTCTGAGCGGTAAAGGGGTCGCGAGTCGGACGGTCTGGCGACAGACCGCTCGCCGCGAGCCTCCCTGCATCCCCTCGATAAGCCGGGCGAGGAAGAGGACAAGCACGATGAACGACGAGGCGGGGTGACCGGGCAGGCCGATAACCGGCCGGCCGTGGACCATCGCGATCCGGGTCGGCTTACCCGGGCCGAACGTGACCGCGGGCATGGTCCGGTCCGAGAGCCGGGCAAGAACCTGGCCGGTAATGTCCCGTTCGCCGCGGGCGCTCCCGCCCGAGACCACGACCGCGTCGCAGTCGGCGACCGCCCGGAGGACCGCGTACGTCAGCTCGTCGGGGTCGTCTCGCACGACGCTCGAGAGCATAGGTATCGCCCCCTGACGCCTGAGAAAGACGCCGATCAGATGGGAATTGACCTCGCGAACCTCCCCGGGACCGGGCTCGGAGGCCGCATCGACGAGTTCGAGCCCGGTCGGGACGATCCCGATCCGGAGGGGGCGGCGAACCCGGACCGCGGTCCGCCCGACCGCAGCGAGCACGCCGACGTCCTGCGGCCGTAGTATCCAGCCTGCAGGCAGCAGAACGGTACCGATAGAGAAATCGGCACCGCGGCGGGTCACATGCTCGCCGGCTCTCGCGGGACGGGTCAGGACCAGCGATTCTCCCAGGCGCTCGACCATTTCGATCGGTACGACCGTATCGGTACCCTCCGGCAGGCGTCCGCCGGTCGGCACTGCGCAGCTCTGTCCTTTTCCCAGGCAGACCGAAAGAGCCGAGCCCATCGAGACGGAGCCCGCGATCCTGAGCGTCACCGGGGTTTGCTCCGATGCACCTGCGGTCTCGATTGCTCTGAGTGCGAATCCGTCCATGGTGGAGCGGTCAAAACCCGGTACGTCACAGTCCGAACGAATCGTCTCGGCGAGGATGCGGCCGTCCGCCCGGTCGATCTGGACGACCTCGGTGCTGGCCGGGAACGCCGACTGGTGGATGAACCGGATTGCGTCCTCGATCGAGCAGGTCGCCCCCTCCGGCGGCAGGGAGCCGGGCTGTGACGGGAGAGCGCGATGGAGGGCCTCCATTGCAGGAATGGTTATCACATACCCGTAATAAATGATTCGCCTTTACCCAGTGGCGGCCGCTGCCAGGGCGGACCCGTCACGGAGGACGCGTTCGGGGTGGGTGTAAACCGTGAGCCGGGGCGGACGGGCGAACCCTACCACGGTGATGTTCAACCGCTCGGCAAGCTCGAGTCCAGCGAGTACCGGGGCCGTGTTCGAGACGACGATCGAGATCCCTGCGCGGTATACCTTGGCAACCATGCCCGATGGGAGACGGCCGGTACAGACCAGAATCGCGATCGAGAGATCGGCACCACGCAGCAGGGCAGTGCCAACAGCCTTGTCGACCGAGGTATGGCGGCCCATGTCTTCGGCCGACGCGATCACCTCCCCGTCCGGACCCACGATCACGGCGCAATGAGTCCCCCCGGTTCGCCGCCAGAGCCGTGCGAGTTCGTTGATCAGGCCGGCAGCGCGCATGAGGCCGTCGAGCTCGACCCCGTATCCGTTCGGCAGGGGCTCCCGGCATGCGCCGAGGCCGAAGGCAAGACCGGGACATCCGGAGGTGCGCAGCTCTATCCCCGGTGGCGGGCCTGCAAGATCGGGTACCCGCGCATCAACCACTCCCCCGTCAACCGCGACGGACTCGATCGCGTCGACCGAGGTGACGACCCCCTCGCACACGAGAAAGCCGCAGGCGAACGCCTCAAGACGGTCGCGCGTCAGCGCGAGCCGGACGAGCGGGGTGCCGTTGACCCGAAGCTCGACCGTCGACTCCACACTGACTTCGGCCCTCTCCCGCCGCACGCCAGTCTCGTCGGCGATAATCGCGTCCACCCCGCGGGTGAGCCCCGCCGGATCCCCCGTTACGGTACTTTTCCCTGTGCCCGTGTGCATCGCGAAATGGTGACTGGCCTGGAGAGATGAAGCATGATGTTAATTTAATTCATTTAATCTAAAGTGTTTGTTACCAAAGATTATATCTCCTGACGCCGACGCTCTCTGGAACAGCTCCATGCGTTTCTTCGACCAGGTCACCTATCTGCAGGCGCGTGCGATCGTGACGGAGTCCTTTCCCACCCCCTCGCGGGCCGAGCGGGTCCCGATCGCCGACGCGGTCGGCAGGGTGACCGCGGAGCCGGTCCTCTCCGCGTTCGACGTGCCCGGCGAGGACCGTTGCCTCGTGGACGGGTGCGCGGTCTCGAGCGTCGAGACGGCTGCGGCCCGCGATCGCCGACACGTCAGCATTCCATCGGCCGTACCGGTCGAGTCCGGCGACACCCTACCGGACGGGTGCGACGCGGTGGTCATGGTCGAGGATCTCAAGGAGTCGGGCGGGGAATTCACAACCGCGAAAGCCGCCAGGCCCGGCCAGCATATCAGGCGCGCCGGGGCCGAGGTACGGGAGGGCGAGGAGATCCTGCCGTCCGGCCATCGCGTCCGGCCGGACGAGGTTGGTGCGCTCGTCACGTGCGGTATCGAAGGGATCCGGGTCCAGACCCTCCGGGTCGCTCTGATCCCCTTCGGGCAGGGACTGGTACCACCGGGTAGCCGCCCCGGACCGGGAGAGGTGATCGAATCGAACACGGCACGTGCGGCTGCATTCCTCGCGGGTCGGGGCGTCAGCTGCATCCCGCACTCGGCGATGAGCGGGAGCATTGGGGCGATTGGCGACCAACTCGCGGCGGTTGCCCGCGATTCCGATCTGGTGCTCGTCTTCGGCGGTCTCTCCAAGGGGTCGAGCGACGGTACGGCAAGGGTGATCGGGGCCCTCGGCGAAATCCTCTTTCACGGCGTTGCGATGCAGCCCGGCCGTCCGACCCTGGTTGGCCGCGTTGGCCGGATCCCGGTCATCGCGATTCCCGGGTACCCGTTCGCGGCCGGCGTCGTCCTCCGCGAGCTGGTCGCGCCCCTCCTCTGCTCCTGGGGATTTCCGCCTGCCGTACAGCACCCGACGCTGTCGGTGGAGCTCGCGCGGCCGATCGTCTCCGAAGTCGGCGTCGACGAGTTCGTGCCGCTCACGCTCGGATTCATCGTCGACCGCTGGGTCGCCTACCCCCGTGCGCGGAACCCCGCCTCGCACCTCGCCGACATCGGTCCTCATGCGTTTCTTCACGTCCCGAGCGGCGTGGAGGGCTACGAGGCCGGGAACGTGCACGAAGTCAGCATGACAGCGGGCGAACGGGCTGCCCGGCGGACGCTTCTCGTCCACGGGGCGCCCGGCCCTGGCTCTGACGAACTGGTATCGATCGCGCGTGCCGTAGGGGTGCGTGTCGAGCTGGTCGGGAGCCGGCCGGCCTCGGCCTTCGAGGCGCTCGGGGCCCGGCGCTGCCATATCGCAGTCCTGGAGGGTCCCGGCGGGCGCCCCCGACTCCTCTGTTCCCGCGTCCTCCTCGACGACCCATGCGTTCGAGCCGTGACCGGGGCTGCAGGAGCCATCGGCTATCCAATCGAATTCGTCGCGTCCGGCTGAATAGGCGGACGAACCGGCGGTCCCTGGCAGGAGGCGGGCATACAGGACACGAAGAGCGCACGAACGGCACGTTTCCGCCCACTGAGACCCGCGGCGTCGCCCCGACCCGGGCCGATCGCGAACCATCCCGATCGGCTGCCCTTTATTGGCTACTGAAATAACGAAAATCCTCCACCATTGGGATATATTTCATAAATTTCGCCGATAGGGGAGCCCCGGCAATACCATGCAGATCAGCGCTCGGAATCATGTACCGAAGATGGTGAAGACAATCAAGAAGGGGCCGGTGAACACCGAGGTGATCGTCACCCTCGATGGAGGAGCCGAGATCGTCTCGGTCATCACCACGTACTCGGCGGAACGACTGGGGCTCAAGGAGGGCTCCAGGGTCTACGCCGTCATGAAGGCGTCCGAAGTGATGATCGGCATCGACTGAACCGACCTCATCCCCCCCTTTTTCGAAATTTTCCCCGGGCCGAAGCTGCGGCCTCCGGCGTGATCCCCGGCGGCTAAAACCGTGTCGCGAGCAGCGCGTCGAGGTATTCGGAGGTCCACCCGCGCTGCTCGGGACTGAACCAGACCTCGATCTCCGGAACCCCGACGATGCAGTTGATCTCGAGGAGGCCGAACTTGTGGATGCTGACGACGCGATCGGGTCCGACCGTTCTGACGTACTCATCCTGCCCGTTCAGGATTGCCTGCACGTCCTCATCAGTGACCGGGCGGGAGAGCCGATAGAGACGGCGCACCCACCCCGGATATGGCGGAACGTCGATCCGGAACCTGGATACCATCGTCATAGAGCAGTGACGGCCCCAGGTGATAAAACGATCTCTACCCACGGGCTCGTCCCCCCGTCAGTCACCGGCCGCCCCCCGGGGTCCACGCCGCTCCGCCGCCGGCTGCACGCAGTCTCGCAGCTCGGGAGGTCATCGCCGACCGGCACGGCAGCCGGCCGGGCACGGAGGACCTCGCCTTCCCGGATTTCAGCAGGACCCCGATGAGCGTGCTCCATCGTCCGGTCGCGTGTTCCCCGGTTATCTTCGTTCGGCGCGACCGGCGGGTCCGGCTCTCGAAAAGGGGTCCGCCGCGGTACCGCGGTACCCCTTCACTGCCGGCGATACCGCAACCATTCGGTTCACCGGGGACCGGCACCGCCGCGGCGTACTCCGAC
>DUGU01000173.1 GCA_013331215.1 Methanoregulaceae archaeon | reverse complement strand
GTGCCGGGGCGGGTGTTCCCCAGGTAGCTCACCTGGGTCACGTCCGAATCGACACAGCGAAACTCGCGGTAGATATCCGGCCCAACGAGCCTCTCCTTCTCCTCTTCGGTGTGCTTGCGATGGCTGCCGACGCCGAAGACGATCATGATGTCTTCGTTGCTGACTCCGGCGCAGCTCAATTCCTCCAGCACGAACGGCAGCAACGTCGAGGTCGGGCACGGCCGCGTGACGTCGCTGACGATGATTGCGGTACGCTTGCCCGGCGCGGCCAGCTCACACAGCCGCGGTATGCCGATTGGATTGTTGAGCGCTTCGCGGACGATCGTCGCCACGTCGGCGCGTCGGGGATTCGATTTGGGCTCGAGCACGCTCGCCGGGTTGTCAGCGCCGACGACGATCTCCTGGCTTCCGCGCCCATAGGCGAGACTGAAACGCTTGCTTGTGTTGTCGACCAAAATACCCCCCCATCACTCTCGATCAGACTTTGTATAACCTGCGGACAAACCACTGCCCGAGCTTGTGAACCTGGATTCTAGCACAGACCGTCCTCGCCTGTCAAAACGATTCGCTCCGGGTGGCGCTTCGGAGTATACTTGGCGCAGCGTCGAACGGAGGATTCAAGATGATCGACAAGCGTCGCCTACTCGCACACATCGACTTGTTCGCCGGTCTCTCCCCCGCCTCGCTGGACAGGCTCGCCGCCGCGGCGCGGATTGCCTANNCCCAGACGCCGGTCTATTTCGTCCTCGCCGGACGCGTCCGCATTTTCCGGACCAACCCGGACGGACGCGAGCAGACGATCATCTACCACGACGCCGGCGCCGCGTTCAATCTCCCCGCCGCCTTCCTCGACGCGCCCGCCGCGCCGGCGAGCGCGCTCGCCATCGGCGACGTCCGCCTGCTTGTCTTTTCCAGGGACGAATTCCGCCGCATTGCCAGCGAGACAGCCGAGATCGCGCTGGCTGTACTGCGCGACTTCTCCGGCAAGCTGGCTCACTTCGCGCGACTGACGCACGACCTCAGCCTGGTGACCGTTCGCGGACGCCTGGCGCGGCTGCTCCTGGTGCGCGCCCAGGCGGACAATCAGACGCTGCAGCGCTGGACGCAGGGTGAGATCGCCGCGGACATCGGCACGGTCCGCGAGGTCGTCAACCGGACACTGCGTGCCTTCGCGCAGGAGGGCCTCATCGAAATGAACCGCCAGCGCATCACCATCCTCGACCCCGCCGGACTCGAAGCCGAAGCCGCCACCTGAACAAAACCCACGAGCGTGACTTTTGTCACTGACTCGAGCGCCGTCCCGTGGTACACTGCATGATGTCACACGGATGGAGGCGGACTTTGACAGACAACTGGGCGCTACCGACAATCGATTTGGCCCGCTGTACCGGCTGCGGCGCGTGCGTCACGTACTGCCCGACCCGGGCTGTCGAGATGAGCCACGGACGCCCCCGGATCGTCCGCATCGCGGATTGCACCTATTGTGGTGAGTGTGAGCAAGCGTGTCCGGAAGGTGCGATCGGCCTGGGCTACAAGATCGTGCTGCCAGCGCCGAAGAAACGTGGCAGGCGATCACCGCGTAAGCTGACGTAGTCCCACCGTTGCCCTGCGGATGCAAGCCAACCATTTCACGCAGTGCTCAGCGAAAGGAAGAGAAAAATGTCCATGTTCTGTTATCAATGTCAGGAGACAGCCAAGAACCAGGGGTGCACGGTCCGCGGAGTCTGCGGCAAGGTCGAAGAGGTCGCTGTCCTTCAGGACCTGCTCGTCTGGCTGCTGAAAGGCATCTCGTTCTACGGAGTCCATGCGCGCAAGCTGGGCATCGACGATCCCGCTACAGACCTGTTTGTGGCCAAAGCGTTGTTTGCGACGATCACCAACGCCAACTTCGATGGCGACCGGTTCGTTGGGCTCGCGCTCGAAGCGGTGAACCGCAGAGACGCGCTCAAAGCCAGCTTCGAGGCCGGGTGGCAGAGCCTGCACGGACGGGCCTTTGCCGAGGCGCTGCCGGAAATGGCGACCTGGACCCCGCAGCGTGGGGACGAGCTCGAGCTGCGGGCGCAGGGGATGCTGGTCGGCGTGCAGTCGGACCCCAATGTGGATGTGGACGTGCGCTCGCTGCGCGAGCTGCTGACCTATGGCATCAAGGGTCTGGCCGCATACACCGATCACGCCTACGTGCTGGAACACGCCAACGACGCGCTACTGCACTTCATGCAGGAGGGGCTGCTGCTCACCACTGACGACGACGCCACCAGCGGCGACCTGGTTGCCGCGGTGCTGAAGTGCGGCGAGATGGGCGTGCAGGCGATGGCGTTGCTCGACCAGGCCAACACCGAGACCTACGGCAATCCGGAGCCGACCCACGTGAACATCGGCGTGCGTCCGGGCCCGGCGATCCTGGTCAGCGGACATGACCTGCGCGACCTGGACGAGCTGCTGCAGCAGACCGAGGGAAAGGGCGTCAACATCTACACGCACGGCGAGATGCTGCCGGCGAATGCCTATCCCGCCTTCAAGAAGTATCCGCACTTCGTCGGGAATTACGGCGGCTCGTGGTGGCACCAGCAGACTGAGTTCGAGAAGTTCGGTGGCGCGATTCTGATGACGACGAACTGCATCGTCCCCGTCAAGGACAGCTACCGCGAGCGGATCTTCACGACCGGCATGGCGGGCTGGCCTGGCGTGACACACATCGCCGATCGCACGAACGGCAGTCAGAAAGACTTCAGTTCGGTGATCGCGGCGGCGCTGCAGGGCGGCAGCCCACAGGCGCTCGAAGAAGGGACCATTCCCATCGGATTTGCCCACGCGGCAGTGCTGGGCGTGGCGGACAAGGTCATCGCGGCGGTGAAGAGTGGTGCCATCAAGCGCTTCGTCGTGATGGCCGGCTGCGACGGCCGCCAGCGCGAGCGGGAGTACTATACCGAGTTCGCGAAGGCCCTCCCGAAAAACACGGTGATCCTGACGGCCGGCTGCGCGAAGTACCGGTACAACGCCCTCGACCTCGGCGATATCGGCGGTATTCCTCGCGTGATCGACGCGGGCCAGTGCAACGACTGCTACTCGCTCGTCGTGATCGCCCAGGCCCTCGCCGATGCGTTCGGCGTCGGGATCAACGACCTGCCGCTCTCGTTCAACATCGCGTGGTACGAGCAGAAGNNCGGCCCGAAGCTCCCGGGCTTCGTCTCGCCGAACGTGCTGAAGGTGCTCGTCGAGAACTTCAACATCGCGCCGAACACCACGATCGACGAGGACATGGCCCGGCTCGTCCCGGCTTGAAGCCGTTCGGCGAACCCGTCCGTTTTTTTTCTGGCCCGGAGCACCGGCCGGTGAGCCGGCCCGCTTCCGCTACGCGTGCCCACCGCGGCACCCTCACCCCACGAGCGTGAGCCAGGCCCAGTAGCAGAGCCCCTGCACGAGAACGAGGACGAGGCCGATTCCGGTGAAGGCACGGGTGCGGACGGTCGCGCCCAGCCGCCCTTCCGACTCGACCACGATCAGGTTCGAGACCGCGCCGAGGAGCGTGAGGTGGCCGGCGATGGTCGAGCCCGCGGCGAGCGCCATCAGTGCCGTAACGCCGTGCGGCTCGACGAAGGGGAGGGCGATCGCGACGAGCGGCACGTTCGAGACGACCTGGCTGCCGATGACGGCCGCGGCCATCAGCACGGCCGTCGATCCGGTAGCGGCCCCGAAGGAGGCCTCGACAAGCCCCGAGCCGCGGACGCCGGCAGTCATGACGAAGAGTCCGACGAAGAGGAGGAGCGTGCGCCAGTCGATCCCCGCCGCGAGCTCACGCCGGTCCGGGCCGAGGAGGAGGAGCGGGGTAGCGGCCGCGAGCGCCACGGCGAGCGGCGGCAGGGGTGAAAGCCCGCCCCCGAGCCCGGCCGCGATCCCTGCGAGGACGAGGGAGCCCAGGACCAGGAGCGAGAGGAGGACCGGGAGGTCGCGACGCGGGTCGCCGCTCACCGGCAGCGCGGCGGGCTCGGCCGACGGCGAAGCCCGGAAGAGCCCCGGGTAGACGAGGCGGAGAAGGATGAGGACGGCCGCGAGACCGGCGAGCGTCGGCGGACCGAGGTAGAAAAGGAAGGTCGTGAAGGGCGAGCCCAGCTCCGGGCTCGCCGCGATCAGCAGGTTCTGCGGGCTCCCGAGCGGGCTGGGGACGGCCCCCGTCGTGACCCCGGCCATGAGCAGGAGGAGGAGCGGCTCCGGCGAGAGGCCGCGGCGCCGGGCCAGCCGGACGAGGAACGGCGCGCCGACCACGGCCACCGCATCGTTGGTCACGAGGGCCGCGAAGACCGCGATCCCGCCGAGGAGCGCCCCGAGGACGGGTATCGAGAGCGGCAGCCGATCCAGGCGGGCGAGGGCCTCGTCCGCGAGCCGGCTGCGGCCGAGCCCGGTGCCGACCACGAAGAGGGAAGCGAGCGTTGCGAGCACGCCCCAGTCGACCCCGGCCACGGCCCCTGCCGGGGTGATGCCGCCGGTCGCGACCACGAGGAGCGCCCCGGCCAAGGCCACGGCCCAGGCGGGAAGGGTCCGGCCGCGGACCCGGCGCACGGCGAGGAGGGCGGCGACGACGAGCAGGACGGCCAGCGGCGGGACGAGCGGCATAACGGTCAAATAGCAAAGGGGATGATTGTAATCGTATGAAGTATCACTACCTGACGGTTGCGCTCCTGGTCGCGCTCGCGGTCCTCGCGGCCGGGTGCACCGGGGGTGGCACGACGAACACGACGACCACGGCCCCGACGGCGGCCTCGACCACCGCCGCCGGCACGGCCGTCACCACGGCAGCCGTGACGACGGCCGCACCGGCCACGCTCCAGACCCTGCCCGCGGGCCAGGGCCTCGCGGTCTCGGTGAACCGCCAGCCCTACAACCGCGACATCGTGGTCGACTTCAACGGCGGCGCCGGCCAGGGGTCGGTCACCGCGATGACGGTGACCGTGGTCCGCTCGGACGGGACGACCGAGACCAAGCCTCTCGACTCCCGCTCGGGCTCGGAGGTAACCTTCAAGGGCTCGAGCGGCACGGACACGGTCTCGGTGACGGCGTCGCTCAACAACGGCAACACCTACCGCTTCTTCGAGCAGTCGCTCCCCTGAGCCATTCCTCAGGCCCCTTTTTCGACGCGCCAGTGGAGGAGGACACCCTCCTCGCAGGGCGTGGCCGAAGCGAGTTCGAGCCGGACGAACGGTTCCGCCGAGGAGAGTCCGTCCCCGTCCGCGAGCGTCGGCGCGGCGCGTCCCCCGATGATGATGTTCCCGACGTAGACGTAGAGCTCGTCCACGAGCCCGGCCGTCGCGAACGCGGCGATCAGGGTGCCGCCGCCCTCGACCATGAGCCGCCGGACCCCGAGGTCGTATAGCCGCTCGAGGAGGAGCCCGAGGTCGACCCGGTCCCGCCCCGCGACGACCACCGTGGCGTACTCCGCGAGCGCGGCCCGCTTCCCGGCCGGTGCGGCCTCGGAGACCGCGACCACGCGGAGACCGTCGCCGCGGTGGAGGACGGCCGCGTCGAGCGGGATGCGGGCGTTCGAGTCGACCACGACCCGGGCCGGGTGCTGCCCGCGCCCTTCCGCCTCCCGCGCTCCCACCAGGACCGGGTCCTTGACCGTCAGGGACGGGTCGTCGGCGAGCACGGTCCCGATCCCGACCATGACCGCGTCCGCGCCGGCCCGGAGGCGGTCGACCCGCCGGAAGTCGCCGGGGCCCGAGATCTTCACCTGCCGTCGCTCGTACGTCGAGAGCTTGCCGTCGGCCGACATCGCGGCGTTCACGAAGACGTGCGGTCGCATGGAGAACGGTTGGGCGGCGGGGAATATGGCTCCTCGCCCGGCCGAAGATAACCTTAAAGGCCGGGCCGGTCATGATGCGTTCATGCTCGAACTCCTGTTCGCCCCGCGCTGGTCCCCGTACCTGGCCGGCGCCGGGATCGGCCTCCTCATGACCCTCGCGTTCCTCCTCTCCAACCGTCCGATCGGTTGCTCGACCGCATACCTCAAGGCGCGCGGCATGCTCGGCCGGCTCGTCGCGAAAGAGCGGACGGGCGCGATGGAGTACTACCGGCGCTTTGCCCCGACCGTCGACTGGCAGTTCATGATCGTGCCCGGTGTGGTGATCGGGGCCTTCATCGCGGCCGGGCTCTCGGGCACGTTCGCGCTCGAGCTCGTGCCGCCGTTCTGGGCCGAGCGGTTCGGCGGGAGCTTCCCGCTCCGCTGGGTCGCCGCCCTAGCCGGCGGGATCCTGCTCGGTTTCGGCTCGCGCTGGGCCGGCGGGTGCACGAGCGGCCACGGGATCGGCGGAAACATCCAGCTCTCGATCGCCTCCATGCTCGCCTCGGCCGGGTTCTTCATCGGCGGGATCCTGGTCTCGCTCGCGCTCTTCGGGATCCCCTGGGGCCAGGGTGTCTGGGGCCTTCTGGGGGGTGCGCCGTGACCCTCGAGGAGGTCCGGCAGAACCGGCCCCTCCAGACCGGGCTCGGCCTCGCCTTCGGGATCGTCTTCGGCTTCCTCCTCGAGCGCGGCGGCGCGACCGAGCACGCGGTGATCTGGGGCCAGCTCCTGCTCTACGACTTCACGGTCGTGAAGATCATGGCCTCGGCCGTGCTCGTGGGGATGATCGGCTTTGCCCTCCTCCGCTCGTTCGGGCTCACCGAGCCCCACGTGGCCGACCCCTCCCTCGGGACGCAGCTCGCCGGAGGGCTCGTCTTCGGCCTCGGCTTCGGCCTTCTCGGTCTCTGCCCCGGCACGGTGGCCGGCGCGATAGGCCGGGGCTCGATCGACGCGCTCGTCAGCGGCGCGGTCGGTCTCGTGATCGGGACCGGACTCTTCGCCACGGTCTACCCGCGGGTCGGCCCGTGGGGCGCCCGGACGGGCAGGCTTCCCTGGCGGACCGTCTCGGACCTCCTCGGCGGCGTCAACCTCTGGCTCGCGGTCGTGCCGGTCGCACTACTGATACTGGTCGTCCTCGGGGTGCTCGAGTACCTGGGGCTCTGAGCCGTCACCAGCGGTGCTCGTACCCGCGCCGCTCGACCGGCGCGCCGTCGAGGAGGACGCGCCCGGCATCGGCCGTGACCGTACCAATCGGGGTGGCCGCGACTCCGGGGACGGGCAGGGTCCCGGGCGGGCAGCAGAAGAGGAGCTCGAAGTCGCCCCCGCCGTAGAGGGCGAGCTCGGTCGCCTGCGGCTCGGGCACGCCCGACGGGCGTGGGAGCGCGGCCGACGAGAGGGAAAAGCCGCACGCGTTCACGGCCGCGAGGTCGTAGAGCGAGAGGGCGAGGCCGTCCGAGAGGTCCATCATGGCCGAGGCCCCGGCCTTCCCGAGCGCGCGCCCCTCTGCGACCCGGGGCTGCGGCTCGAGCAGGGCGAGGCGGTGGCCGGCGTGGCC
>DUGU01000072.1 GCA_013331215.1 Methanoregulaceae archaeon | reverse complement strand
AATAGGAGAAGACCGGGTTCTCGACGATGAGGTTCAGCACGATCACCACCACGACCACCGCGAGCGCGCCCGGCAGGCCGTACTGTATCCACGCGAAGAAGATGGCCGGGAGCGCCGCAGCGATCAGGCCGAGGTAGGGGATGTATCCGAGAAGGAAGGTCAGCAGGCCCCAGAGCACCGCCGCGTGGACCCCCATGGCCAGGAGAACGCCGCCGAAGACAACGCCGTGGACGAGGTTCGTCTCGGTCCGGACCACCATGAAGTCGATCACGAAACCGCTCATGCGTGAGGCCTGGTCCAGGGCAGTGGTGTCGGGGCCGAGGAGCCGGGCCGCCCGCACGGGGAGCTGCGGCGCCTCGAGCAGCATGAAGAAGGTCGCGATCATCACGAAGAAGGTAGCCATCAGGATGCCGCCGAGGTCCGAGACCCAGGCGAGCGCAGTCCCCGCGATCGCGCCAAGATCGAACGACGAGGCCGAGAATGCCGGCAGCGAGATGCCGAACTGATTGAGGGCGAGGAGGACGGCATCGATCCGCTGGTCGAGTTCGGCCTGGAAGGTCCCGATGTCGGTGGCGAGCATCTGCAGCGCAAAGACGAGCAGCACGATAAGGCCGAGCAGCAGCAGGAACGCGACCAGGGAGACGACCGCGACCGCGATGCCGTGCGGAAGCCCGCGCCGCTGGAGAAACCCGACCGCAGGGAGGGCGAGCAGGGTGAGGATGAACGAGACCACGAGGATGATGACCACATCCGAGGCCATCTGGATCCCGAGCGCGATCACAAGCAGCAGCGCCACGAGGAGCAGCCGCTCCGTCGTGGAGGAGATGGCCACGGGCACGGTCATGGAGAGGATCTCTCTTCTCCGAGAAGACAAAGGTTGCCCGTGCCGAGGGGCCGGGAGGTTCCCCCACCCCCTCACGCGACGTTCTGATCGTCGTCGACGAGGCCGAAGCGGTTCCCCTCCGTGTCCTGGCAGATCGCAAGCGAACCGACGCCGGGAATGGGCGCCCGTGGCATGAGGACGGTCCCGCCGAGCTGCACCACCTTCTCCAGGTACGCCGCGACCGACGGGACGCCGACGTAGTTCACGATCTGCTGGTCCGGCGCGCCCCGCGGCCCCATGCCCCCGGCGAGGCCGGGCGAGCCGTCCAGGGCTTTGGTCGCAATCAGGTGATACTCCATCGGGACACCTTGGGCCGTGGTGAAGGTCCATCCGAAAAGTTGTTCGTAGAACTTCTGCGCCCGTTTGGTGTTGTCAGCGGGCAGGTCGAAGTGGACGATTGTCGGCATGATCGACGCATCGCATCCGTGGCTGATGAAAGTATCGGCGGCGAGCCTCCTCTTCAGTATCCCTGCCGGATCGCGGCGGCGAGGGCCGCGAGATCGTTCCCGACGGCGAGCGCCCCCGCGACGTCGTCGACCGGGACGTTGTTGACGCAGAGCGCGAACGCGACCCGGCGGCCGCTGGCGCAGTCGGCGTAGCCGGCGAGCGCCTTGTTCCAGACGATCGGCCGCCCGGCGAGGGCGTCGATGCCGATCGTGGTCCCGGTCTTAGCCCGGACCTTCCCGACGGCCGGGCTGTCCTTCGCGATGGAGTCCGCGAGGGTGCCGTCGACGCCGAGCACCGGGAGTGCGTTGGCAAAAGCGGCCGCGTCCGGAGATGCGGCCACGCCCGCGAGGAGCTGGACCGCGGCCCTCGGGCTGACGCGGTTTCCGTCCGAACCCTCGCCGTCGACGAGCGAGAGGGCGCCGGTATCGACGCCGTGTCCGCGCAGCAGCGGCGCCATCCGGGCCATTCCGTCGGCGAAGGTCCGCGTGCCGTTCGCGGCCCCGAGCAGGAGCACGTAGATGTCGGCGTGGTAGTTCTGCGAGACCTTGAGGGTCAATTTCACGTCCTCCGCGAAGGGGGGCGAGACGAACGACGCGACCTTCGGCGCGCCCGCGTACGAGGTCGGGAGGCCGCTGTCCGGGTTCGGGCCGGTCGCATTCGCGGATATCCCGACCCCCTGGCGCCTGAGTGCCTCAATGAGAAGCGCCCGGCCAAATGCGGCCGGGTCGGGCACGGCAAACGTCCGGTTCTCGATTGCGCCGGCCGGGACCGTTCCCGAGACCGCGATCACCCCCGGCCCGGCCGGCTCGACGGTCAGGTCCGCCGGCACCCCCGAGGTCGAGGTGACGTTCGCGACGACGCGGAAGAGCGCGGTCTCGGGGCGCGTCCGCACGGTCGCATTCCCTCCCGGAGCTTCGGCTCCCGCGACCGTGATGTCAATGAGGTTGTCATTGACGATCATCGGCGAAAGCACGTATTCCTTCCCGAGATCGGTCGTCTCGAAGACCCGGTCGTCGACGAGGACATCGCGGGCGGAGGCGATCCCGGATGCCTTCACCTGCCGTGCGAGATCGTCGAGGCCGCCGAGCGGGTCTTCGGGCGTCAGCGGCGCTCCGCCGAGCGCGTTTGCGTCTCCGTGGTCGATATTCGTGAAGTCGACCGTCCCGTCGGGCCGCGTTCGGCCCCCGAGCGTCGGGTCCCCCGAGGCGACGAGGACGAGCGTATCGTTCACGGTATAGACCGGCGTCTCGAAGCGGTGATCGGGGCCGAGCGCCGCCAGCGCCGCCGCCGAGGAGAAGCACTTCGTGGTCGACCCCGGCATCAGCATCGCGTCGGGGTTCTTCCCGTAGAGCGTCGTGTTGTTCGCCAGATCGACAACGAGCACGCCCCATGTCGCGTGCTGGTACTGCGGTTCGGCCGCCAGCGCATCGAACGCGGCGGCAACGGTTCCGCTGGACGCGGGCGCCGTCTGCGCGGCGGGGGAGGACATGCACCCGGCGCAGAGGATGAGGCACGCGAACAACGTACCGAGGACCGCACCGGTCGCGGATGGCGATGGCATCAGCGTGGATCTCGGACGGGGGAGAGATAAACGCATCGGATTGAGGGCGAGTGAACGTTCAAATGGCCTGAGCGTGAGGTACCATACCGGAGGCACGATGACGGAGACCGAAGGAAAGACCGCGCTCCTGCTGCTCGGGTGCCCGCAGGTGCCGGTCCAGACGAGCGTCGCGATCCACCTCTGCGACCAGCTCCGCGAACGGGGGATCGCGCCCGTGATCGCCGGTACGGGCTCGGCGCGGAAGCTGATTGAGGTCGCGGACCCGAAACGCCGGTACATCGGCGAGGTCGTCGACCTCGACGACTGCATCGACGCGATCGCGGAGAAGCAGCGCGACTTCGACTACGCCTACGTCTTCATCCACAACGACGGCGGGGTCAGTTACGCGGGCACGCTCTCGGCGATCTCGCGGGCGCGCCTTGTCGGGATCGTGTACGGCGAGCACGCGGACGAGACGGCGGCCCTGATCACGTTCCCGTGCGAAGTCGTCGCGACGAAGGCCACGCACAACCCGATGCCGATCGTGGTCAAGCTCGGGAGGGTGCTGCCATGAGCTGCATCGAGCAGCTCGAGTACGAGATCCTGCTCCAGGGGGCCTCGTTCAAAGAGAGCGCCGAGTACATCAAGAAGCACTTCTCCGAGTGGTTCGAGGTCGAACCCGGGTACCGGCTCTTCGACGCGCACCTGATCGGGGTGCCGCCGGTCGTGCTCGGCGTCGAGGGCGAGGACGTGATCTTTCCGTACGTGAAGCCGTGCCGGGGCACGTTCCTCCTCCGGGCGAAGGGGCCCGAGGAGATCGCGAAGCTCCGCGCCCGAAAGAAGAAGCGGTAAGCGGGGAGCGCCCGTTCGCCCCTCACGGCGCCGTTATGGGGGACCCCGCCCGCGCACGCAAAGCGGAGTCTCGGTTGCGGGGAAGCGACCGCTCACTGCGCTGGCTTCGCCGCGGACTCCGGGTGCTCGGCGAGGTACGCGGCCTCCTTCGCCGCCATCTCCTCGGGAGTGAGCTCCGCCTTCGCGCAGACCGCTCGGTGGGCCACCCACCGCCCGACCGTGAAGTGACCGCAGTCGTCCTCGCGCCGACAGGCGCCGTACGTGCCCCGCTCGAGGTCGTGGCAGACGAACGGGTACGCCCTCTGCACTGCCTCCTCCTTCGCCGACTTCCATGAGTCTGCCATGCGTGCACGGGGGCGGGGTGCCGGCTTAAAGGTGCCGGTGGACCGTGCCGAACCGATCAGGAGGGCGAGGCCCGGCGCTCTTCCTCAGTCAGATGTTCGAGG
>DUGU01000150.1 GCA_013331215.1 Methanoregulaceae archaeon | reverse complement strand
ACCGCGAGGAGCGGCCGGATGTCGATCAGATCTACATGACCGTCTGCCAGCTCCTGACGGGCTCCGGCGGCTGGCCGCTGACAGTGATCATGACCCCGGATCGACGTCCGTTCTTCGCGGGGACCTACTTCCCGAAGGAGAGCCGGTTCGGGGCCACGGGCATGCGCGAGCTCGTCCCGCGGATCGCCGCGATGTGGAACGAGCGGCGCGCGTCGCTCGTCGAGGCCGCCGACGAGGTGACGGCGTCGCTCGCGCAGGCGGCCGGCGCTCCGGCGGGGAGCGAGGTCGCTCCGGCTGCACTCGACCGGGCGTACGAGGCGCTTACGATCCAGTTCGACTCCGTCCACGGCGGCTTCGGGCACGCGCCGAAGTTCCCGACGCCGCACCACCTGCTCTTCCTGCTCAGGCGATGGCGCCGGACGGGCGAGACCCGAGCAATGGAGATGGTCGAGCGGACGCTCGCCGCGATCCGGCGCGGCGGGGTCTACGACCAGCTCGGGTACGGGGTCCACCGGTACTCGACCGACGCCCGATGGCTCGTGCCCCATTTCGAGAAGANNAAGATGCTCTACGACCAGGCGCTCTTCGTCCTCGCCTGCGTCGAGGCCTTCCAGGCCACGGGAAAGCCGACCTACCGGCACACGGCCGAGGAGACGATCACCTACCTGCTCCGCGAGCTCCTCTCGCCCGAAGGCGCGTTCTTCTCGGCCCAGGATGCCGACACCGAGGGCGAGGAGGGGAAGTTTTACCTCTGGACAAAAGAGGAGATCGACCGCGCGCTCCCGCCCGAAGAGACCGGGGTCTTCAACCTGGTCTTCCGCGTCAAGACCGGCGGCAACTTCGTCGACCCGGTCCACCCCGAGCAGCGCGGGAAGAATATCCTCTACCGGGCGATGACGGTCGAGGACGCGGCGGCGGGATCGGGCAGGCCGGCGCGAGAGGTGGCGATCCTGATCTCTGCGGCGCGAGAGCGGCTCCTCACGGTCCGGAACCAGCGTGTCGCGCCAGCCATCGACGACAAGGTGCTCGCGAGCTGGAACGGCCTCGCGATCGCGGCGCTCGCGTCGGCCGGGCGCGCCTTCGCCCACCCGCCGTACGTCGACGCGGCAGTTCGGGCACTCGACTTCGTCCTGGCCCGGCTTAGGACTCCCGACAACCGCCTCCTCCACCGCTACCGCGACGGCGAGGCCGGGATCGCGGGCCAGGCCGAGGACTACGCCTACCTGGTCTGGGGCTTGCTCGAGGTCTACGAAACGACCCTCGATCCGTTCCGTCTCGCGACCGCGAAGGCGCTCATGGACCGGATGATCGCGGACTTCTGGGACGACGAGAACGGCGGTTTCTTCTCGGCGACGGCCGAGGCGACCGACCTGCTCGTCCGGCAGAAGGAGGTCTTCGACGGGGCCTACCCGTCCGCGAACTCGGCCGCGTACCTCGACCTCCTCCGCCTCGCCCGGCTCCTCGGGGACCCGGCGTACGAGGAGCGAGCGGCGGCCGTCGCGCGGCTCTACGCGATGCCGCTCACCTCCTCGCCCACGATCGCGACGCTCTTCCTCTCCGGCCACGACCTCGCGGTCGGGCCGTCGCAGGAGGTGGTCGTCGTGGGAGCGCCCGGGACGGCCGATACGTCCGCGATGCTCGCGGCCCTGCGTCGTGCATACCTGCCCTCGGCGACCGTGCTCTTTGTCTCGATCGACGAGATGGGCGAGGCGGCCCGACGGCTCGCGCCGTTCACAGAAGAGATGGGGATGGTCGACGGCCGGGCGACCGCGTACGTCTGCTCGGGCCGGGCCTGCGACCGGCCGGTGACGGAGGTCGCGGCGCTGATGGAGCGGCTCAAGGATAAACCGAAGAACTCATGATCGTGCTCCTGGCCTTCATCTGCAAACAGGACGGGAACTCAGGGGAGTGAGGCCTTTAACGACGGAGATTGGAACGGGTGGCGGGCAAGAGTACTTCAGAAGGAGTCCGTCTACAACTGACTCGATGAGGGAGGTAAGGAGCTCAAAGGATAGACATGGGGTTCCCGGATGTTTCATGAAATTGTGGTTGGTGGCGCGCCTTCCCTTCCCTGAAAATGCATTTCTTCAGTACGCACTCTGCGCTCCCCTCAGCGTGATTCGCGCCTGAAGACGTACAGGGCGCCCCATCGTTCGATGGCAGGTTCACTCCTGGTTTCGACGAGGGAAAAGCCCTGGTCCGTGATCAAGGGTGCATAGTCTTCGAAGCGCCGATACGTTTGGTAATCGAAATCGGTCGCGCTTCCTGCCCGCGCCTTGATTGAGGAAAAAATCCGACCTTTCCTAATGAGTTTTCGTGCAACATAGCGCCGGCTGTGCTGATCCTCGAAGGGGTTATTGTGCCACGTATAGACAAAGACCCACTCGCGGGAATACTGTCCGAGGTTCGTCAAGATCCCGCGGTAGGTCTCATCGTCCATGATGTGGAAGAGCATGTCCATGCAGAGCACGATCCGTCCGGAGACCGTCTGCGGAACCGCGGCGTTCGCCACGATGAACGTGGCCTCCGGGTGCCGTTCGCGGTTCTTCGCGACGATGGTCTCCGAGATATCGATACCGGTGTAGACCGGCGGCAACCGGTCGTCCCAGAACGAGAGGTCCCCGCACCCGACATCGACAAAGTCGTCAACCTCTCCGACAATTGAGCGGATCTGATCCCATTTCCACTGGCGGATAGCACCGACGGAGCCCTCCCCACTGACCCCGCCGGCCGCGTAGTGGCCCTCCCAGTAATTCTCCTCACGCGATGCCGTACCTTTCACCCTGTCAACTTCGGACGATGAGATAATTAACGATATCATCGACCAAAGCTCTATTCGACAACGGCGATGCCGGAATTGAAGCATCGGCGAACTATCGCGCGTTAGCAATCCGGTTCTGCAACCTTTATCCAAACATGAACCAAAATATCAGAGAAGTTTTAGTCTGTGATGACCGAGACCGCAATTCTCCCCGAGCCTCCAACGCTGGTGATCCGGCCGCCACGAAAATGGGTCCCGATCAATTTTTCCGAGCTCTGGAGCTACCGCGAGTTACTCTACTTCTTCGTCTGGCGCGATGTGAAGATCCGGTACAAGCAGACAGGGCTCGGCGTCGCCTGGGCCGTGATCCAGCCGCTCTTTACGATGCTGATCTTCTCGGTCATCTTCGGCGGTTTTGCGAAGATCCCGAGCGACGGCCTGCCTTATCCCCTCTTCACTCTCGCAGCTCTGTTGCCCTGGCAGCTCTTCAGCGAGGGGATGACGCGATCGACGACGAGTATGGTCTCCAATGCGAACATCATGACCAAGGTCTACTTTCCGCGCCTTATTATGCCGATCGCAGGAATTCTCTCGCCGTTGGTAGACTTCCTCGTGGCGATGATAATCCTGATCCTGATGATGGCGTACTACGGGTTCGTGCCGACAGTCAACGTCATCTTCCTGCCGGCCTTCGTTCTGCTCGCACTCGCGACATCGCTCGGCGTCGGGCTCTGGCTTTCGGCTCTGAATGTGCAGTACCGAGATTTCCAATACACGGTTCCGTTCCTGATCCAGCTCTGGATGTTCGCATCGCCGGTCGTCTATTCGACAAGCCTGGTGCCCGCACAGTACCAGCTCCTCTACGGCCTGAATCCAATGGCCGGAGTCATCGAGGGGTTCCGCTGGGTCCTTCTTGGCACGGCACCGCCATCTGGTGTGATAGGACTCTCGGTCATCGTAGTGCTCTTCCTGTTGGTCAGCGGCGCGTTCTACTTCAAGAAGATGGAACAGTACTTCGCGGACATCGTGTAGCTCAGCCATTCGGTTCCTTACACACATGACGGACGATATCGCGATACGGGTCAACAGGCTCGGGAAAAAATATAAGATCTCGCACAACACGGCCGCGTACAAAACCCTCGGCGAGACGATCACCAATGCGGTAAAGAATCCGATCCGCCGGCTCAAGGGAGAGGGACTATCGAGGTCGACAGAGGAGTTCTGGGCGCTGAAGGACATCTCCTTCGAGGTGGAGCAGGGGGAAGTGCTGGGGATCATCGGTCGGAACGGCGCCGGGAAATCGACCCTCCTTAAAATTCTCTCTCGAATCACGACTCCGACCGAGGGAACGGTCGAGGTACATGGACGAGTCGGATCTCTGCTCGAGGTTGGGACCGGTTTTCATCCCGAGCTTTCCGGCCGGGAGAACATTTACCTCTCGGGATCAATCCTCGGGATGAAACGGACCGAGATCGACGCCAAGTTTGACGAGATCGTGAAGTTCGCTGAGATGGAGAAGTTTCTCGATACTCCGGTTAAGCGATACTCCAGCGGAATGTACGTCCGACTCGGATTCGCTGTTGCAGCCCACCTCGAACCCGAGATCCTGATAGTGGACGAAGTGCTGGCTGTCGGCGACGCGAAGTTTCAGCAGAAGTGCCTCGGGAAGATGAGCGATGTCGCAAAGGAGGGGAGAACCGTGCTCTTCGTTAGCCACAATATGAAAGCCGTCTCTTCGCTCTGTCAGACAGGGCTTCTTCTCAACAACGGGTCAGTCTACGCTCGAGGAACGGCTTCAGCGATGGTAGCTAAATATAACGAGATGTGCAGCGGCGATGTCGTCTCATGCCGACCGATCTTCGATTATGCGCGCCGGGAGAATCAACCCGCATCGATCACGAGGGTCCGGGTTGCTGATCAGTCCGGAACGGCGACATTAATCCACAGCATTCTCCATCCCATCCTTATCGACGTGGAGTTCGTCGTGCTTAAGCCGATCAGTCACCTCGACGTCTGGCTCGGGATACTCTCGCTCGATGGCTCCCTGCTTTTTCAGACCTGCCACCGGGATCAGGAGTCTTATGGGGCCGGCGCCGCCCCATTTCGGGCGGTAGTTGACCCAGGCCGGTACCGTGCAAGAGTCGAACTACCGGCGCCACTCCTGAACGAAGGCAGCTATGAGCTCCACCTCTCGCTTCAGGCCGGGACCTTGCAGTTCGATGCACGGCGTGGCATCATCTTCACGATCGAGGATGAGAATACCTTCGCGTCGTCCGTGCTCGGGGTTCGCCGAGACGGGTACTTCTGCATGCCAATCCCATGGAAGATGGAACTTGTGGAGGAGGAGTGGGTGGATTGACGGAGGTAGAGACCGATCACGTGGTGGCGAATACAGAGAAGCGACCATTGCGCGTTATTCACTTCCCAACAGCGACAAGCGGCAATTCGTGGGGGCTGTCGCGGGGCGAGCGTGCGCTGGGGCTCTTCTCGGACGTGCTGGTCGTTGGTGAAGATCGCCTCGGATACCGTGCCGACCGCCGAATCACATTTCGCGATTCGTCCACCCGTTTTGGGGTGGGGGCCAACTACATGATACTCGCTCGGGAAGTCGTTCGTCTCCTTGCACGGTACGATATCTTCCACCTGAACTTCGGACGATCCCTGATCGACTTCCCCGAGCATGGGCGGGATCTGCTGGACCTGTCTCTCTACGCAAGGCGAGGGCAAGTCTTCATGACATACAACGGTTGCGACGCCCGACAGCGGGACCAGACCCTGCGACAGACGACGCTCTCAGCCTGCCACAACGATGATTGTTACGGCGGCATCTGCCTCGACGGTCGGCACGATGAAACCGTCCGGCGACGGATAGAATTGGTCGACGCGGTCGCCGATGGGATCTTCGCCCTAACCCCCGACCTCCTTCGTTACCTGCCCGATCGCGCTGTCTTCCTTCCGGTTACAATAGCAGACTGGGATCGGTTGCAATCGTGTTATCCGGATTCATTGCCTAAGACGCTCCGGATTGCCCATGCGCCGACCGACCGCGGAGCGAAGGGCACCCATACAATTCTCGCGGTCCTCGAGGAGGTTCAGCGGCTCTACCCGGGCCGGGTCGAGGTGCTGCTGATCGAGAATGTCAGCCATGAGGAAGCCCTTGAAATGCTCGCCTCGGCACACCTTCTGATCGACCAGATCCTGATTGGGTGGTATGGAGCCGTGGCGGTCGAGGCGATGCGAATGGGGGTTCCGGTTATCGCCTTTGTCCGTGGAGAAGACCTTGCGCGGGTGCCGCCGGCGATGGCCAGTGACTGCCGCCGGGCAATCCTCTCGGCAACCCCTGGAAGCCTGTTCGACCGGATAGCATCCATCATCGAGGATCCGAATCAGCTGCTGGACCTTCACGATCACGCAGGTGTGTACGTCGAGCGCTGGCACGATCCCCTGAAGGTTGCGTCGATCACTAAGGCCATATATGAGGAGGCGGTTGCGTGAGACATGTATCCGATTGTCGCTTCCCTGCCCACGTTTCGAAGGAGGTGAACTCCCGTGTGCGGGATTAGCGCCCTCTTTGCATTCAATGGGTCCATCGACCCCGATTCGATCCGGGCTATGACCGGCCTGGTCTCCCATCGCGGCCCCGACGACGAGGGTTTCGTCCTCTTCTCCGACGACGGGGAGCCGGTGCCGCTCGGTGGTGAAGAGACCCCCGACAGCGTCCTGGCGACAACCTTCCCCTACTCCCCTGTTTCCCGGGATGCTGCTTCCGTGCAGGGACCGGTCCGCGTCGCGCTGGGCCACCGCCGGCTCTCGATCCTGGACCTCTCGCCGGCCGGCCACGAACCGATGTGCACGCCGGACCGCCGGTACTGGATCGTCTACAACGGCGAGGTCTACAACTACCGCGAGCTCCGCACCGAGCTCGAGGCCGCCGGCCATGCATTCTACTCCGGCTCCGACACCGAGGTGCTCCTCCACGCCTACGCCGAGTGGGGGCGCGACTGCCTGAACAGGTTCAACGGCATGTTCGCGTTCGTGATCCACGACCGCGAAACCGGGACGATCTTTGCCGCGCGGGACAGGTTCGGAGTCAAGCCGCTGTACTACTGGCTCTCGCCCGAAGGGTTCCTCGCGTTCGCCTCCGAGATCAAGCAGTTTACGGTGCTGCCGGGCTGGGAAGCCCGCCTGAACCACCAGCGCGCGTTCGATTTTCTGACCCACGCACTTCTCGACCACACGGACGAGACCATGTTCGCCGGCGTGCGCCAGCTGCGCGGTGGCGAGGCAACGGAAATCAAGGTGGCGGAATTCGGCACGGGCCTCCCGGTATATCGCTGGTACGACTTCCGGCCGGAGGAGGTCCCCCGGAGCTACGAGGACGCCTGTGACCGGTTCCGGGAACTCTTCACCGATTCGGTACGGCTCAGGCTCAGAGCCGATGTGCCGATAGGATCATGCCTCTCGGGCGGGCTCGACTCGTCCTCCATCGTCTGCGTGGCAAACGACCTCCTGAAGGCGGAGGGGAAGGAAGAGGTGCAGCGAACCTTCTCCGCCACCACGACGGTCAAGCGGTTCGACGAGAGCGATTATATCCGCGCCGTTGTCGACGAGCGTGAGATCGACGCGTACTATACCTGCTCCACGATGGACGACCTGATGGGAGAGATCGACCGGATCATCTGGCATCAGGACGAGCCCTTCGGCTCGACAAGTATCTACGCCCAGTGGTCCGTCTTCCGTCTCGCGGCAGAAACGGGCATGAAGGTCATGCTCGACGGCCAGGGCGCGGACGAGCAGCTCTGCGGGTACCACACCTTCTTCCCCGTACGGTACGCCGACCTCTTCCGTACCGGCCGCTGGTTGCAGCTTGCCCGCGAGGTCCGCACTGCAGAAGCGCGGTTCGGGTACCCCCCGAAACGCTCGCTCACGGAGATGGCCTTCTTCGTCCTCCCGGACAGCATCCGACGCCCGATCCAGGAACGTCGGTTCAAGGATATGGTGACCCCTGTATGGATCAACACCGACACCCTCAGGGCAGATCTGCGTATCAACGATATTCTTCCTCCCAATCACCGGACGGACGACCTCTCGCACAGCCAGCTCTTCTTCTCGAGCCTTCCGATGCTCCTCCACTGGGAGGACCGTGACTCCATGGCTCATTCCATCGAGTCGCGCGTGCCGTTCCTCGATTACCGGCTCGTCGAGTTCGTCACCGGCCTTCCGACCGACTACAAACTCGCCGGCT
>DUGU01000028.1:3877-4045 GCA_013331215.1 Methanoregulaceae archaeon | reverse complement strand
CGTACCAGGTCTCGGGGGAGTACGCAATGATCCGCGCGGCGGCCGAGCGCGGCTGGCTCGACGAGCGGGCTGCGGCCCTCGAGAGCCTGCTTACGATCCGGCGGGCCGGCGCGGACCTGATCATCACCTACTTCGCCGAGGATGCGGCTCGCTGGCTCGCGGAGGGAG
>DUGU01000028.1:0-3848 GCA_013331215.1 Methanoregulaceae archaeon | reverse complement strand
GGCCGTGCGGCTGATGCCGGGCGGAGTCTCGAGCCCGGTCCGGGCGATCTCGCCGTACCCATGTTATACGGCGTCGGCAGCGGGTGCTTACCTCGAGACCGTTGACGGCCCCTGGCTGCTCGACTGCTGTCTCGGGTACGGTCCGCTGATCCTCGGGCACGCCCCCGAGGTCGTGCGTGAGGCGATCGAGGCGCAGCTCGCGCTCGGCTGGTTGTACGGAACGCCGACCTCGCTCGAGCTCGATCTTGCCCGAGAGATCGTCGGGGACCACCCGTCCATCGAGCAGGTCCGGTTCGTCTCGACCGGGTCCGAGGCGACCATGGCGGCAATCCGGCTTGCGCGGGGCTTCTCCGGGAAGAGCGGGATCGTGAAGGTCGAGGGCGGGTTCCACGGCGCCCACGACGGAGTGCTCGTCAAGGCCGGGTCGGGCGCGACCACGCTCGGCATTCCCGACTCGGCAGGCGTTCTGCCCGAAGTGGCAGCGCAGACGCTCCAGGTCCCGTTCAACGACCCGGACGCGCTCGAGGCCCTCCTCTCGGTGAACGATGACGTGGCCGCCCTGATCATCGAGCCCGTGCTCGGTAACATCGGCCCGATCCTGCCCGAGGAAGGATACCTCGCGGCGGTCCGCGAGATCACGCGCGCCCACGACGTTCTCCTGATCTTCGACGAGGTGATCACCGGCTACCGGCTCGGCATCGGTGGCGCCCAGGTCGAGTACGGCGTAACTCCCGATCTCACTACCCTCGGCAAGGTCGTTGGCGGCGGTCTCCCCATCGGCGTCTTCGGCGGGCGAACCGAGATCATGCGTCTCGTCGCGCCGGCCGGTCCCGTGTACCAGGCCGGGACCTTCTCGGGTAACCCGCTTTCGCTCGCGGCCGGGCTCGCCGCGGTCCGCTGGCTCAAGGCGAACCGGGCGGTTTACGCTCAATTCGACGACGCGACGCGCGCCCTCGAGGAGTCGGTCGGCCGGTGGCCGGGCTCGTTCGTCCGCCTGGGCTCGCTCTTCAAACACTTCTTCCGGAGCGCGCCGCCGCGAAATTACGTCGAGGCGAAGCAGGCCGACACGATCGCGTTCCGCCGGTTCTGGGAGCGGATGTTGCAGCACGGGGTCTTCGTGCCCCCCTCGCAGTTCGAGACGAACTTCCTCTCCGTCGCTCACGGCGAGGCCGAGATGGCGAAGCTCGGGGAGGCGTACGCGTCGTGTCTCTTGTGATCGGGACCCGGGGCTCGGCCCTCGCGCTCGCCCAGACCGCCCGCGTGCGGGAGCAACTTGGCGAAGCCGGCGTCGAGACGACCGTCCGGCTGGTCGCCACGGCTGGGGACACGGCGACCGGTGTGCCGCTCCACGAGATCGGCGGCCAGGGGGTCTTCGTTCGGGCACTCGACGACGCGATCCGCCGGGGCGATTGCGACCTCGCCGTCCACTCCATGAAGGACATCCCGGCACAGCGCCCCCGCGGAGTCGTGACCGCGGCCGTGCTTCCGCGCGACTCCCCGGCAGACTTCCTCGCGACGCCGCATGCGGCGCCGTGCGTGATCGGCTCGTCCTCGACGCGCCGACGGGCACAGCTCCTGCGTCACGATCCCGGGCTCGACGTCCGGGGAATCCGCGGGAACGTGGACACGCGCTTGAAGCGGCTGGCCGACGGGCGGTACGACGCGATCGTCCTGGCCGAGGCCGGGCTCGAACGGCTTGGTCTCGATGTCGCGGGACGGAGACTGGACCCCGAGGAGTTCGTGCCCGCGACCAACCAGGGAACGATCGCGGTCGTCTCCCGCGACGACCCCGCGCTCGCAGCCACCCTCATGGACGCCCTTGAGGACCCCGTGAGCCGTCGCGATACGATGCTCGAGCGGGCCGTGATGGAGGAACTCGGCGGGGGTTGTTTCACGCCGATCGGGTGCTGGTGCCGTGACGGCCGGCTGGTGGCCGAGGTCCTCAGCCTCGACGGCGACCGCTGGGTCCGGAGGGAGGCCTCTCTCGACGGCGAGGAGGCGGCCCGCGCCTTTGGCAGGATGCTCCGCGCAGAATCTGCGGATCTGATCCGCGAGGCATACGAACGGTTGAGGTTGACAGATGGCGGGTAAGATCTATCTGGTGGGGTCCGGACCGGGCACGCTCGGCCTGCTCTCGCAGCGGGCGGCCGCGGTGATCGCCGGTGCGGACACGGTTCTCTACGACCAGCTGCCCGGAGAGGAGATCCTCGGGTCGCTCCCCGCGGCGGCCGAGCAGATCGACTGCGGGAAGTTCGGCGGTGACCATATCAAGGAGCAGGCGGAGATCGAACGGCTCCTGATCGAGCGCGCCCGGGCCGGCCGGAACGTGGTCCGGCTCAAGGGCGGCGATCCGTTCATGTTCGGTCGCGGCGGCGAGGAGCTCGAGGCCGTGCGAGAGGCCGGGATCGAGGTCGAGGTCGTACCGGGGATCAGCTCGGCCCTCGCGGTCCCGGCCTCGGTCGGAATCCCGCTCACCCACCGGCGCTACACCTCGCAGGTAACCATCGTGACCGGGCACGAGAACCCCGCGAAGGAAGGGTCCGCGATCAATTGGGCGGGCCTCGCTCCCGGTCCGGGTACGATCGTGGTGCTGATGGGAGTGAAAAATTTGCCACGGATTGCCGAGGTGCTGATCGCGCACGGGCGCGATCCGGCTACGCCGGTGGCCGTGATCGAGCGGGGCCTGCGCCGGGACCAGCGGGTCACGGTCGGCAGGCTCGATGCGATCGCCGGCCTCGCGGCCGAACGCCATGTCAAGCCCCCGGCCGTGATCGTAATCGGCGGCGTGGTCGAGCTCTACGACCCGGCATCGCCCGCCCTGACCCCGCCCGAGGGCACGACAAATCTTCTTTAGTTAGGGCAACTTACCTTTCTCTTCACATGGCGGGGCTGAAAGGGGGGCCGACGCAGGACGAGGTGCTCGCGATTACGCTGCAGAAGCTCGCCCTTAGACCGGGCGACCGTGTCCTCGACCTCGGGTGCGGGACCGGGCTCTTCGTGCAGCGCTACGTCGAGGAGGGCGGCCGTGCGGTGGGCCTCGATATCAGCCCGGGGATGGTCAGGCACGGACGGCAGCGCTGCCCGGAGAGCGGGTTCTGCGTCGGGACCGCCGANNCCTCGACCTCGGGTGCGGGACCGGGGCCGTGGCGATCGCGGCGGCCGCGACGGCAGCCCAGGTCGTCGCAATCGACCGGCGGCCCGCGGCAATCGCCCACGCACGGGCGGCGGCCGACGCGGCAGGCGTCACGAACATCACGTTCCTGGAGGCCGAAGCCGGAGAGGCCCTGCCCGGACTTGGCGACTTCGATACCGCGTTCGTCGGCGGTACCCGCGACCTCGCAAACGTCCTCCCGTACCTCGCCGACAGCGTCCGGCGACGGATCGTCGTGAACGCGGTACTGGTCGAGACGCTGCAACGGGCGATCGCCACGATGGAGTCCCTCGGGATCTACCGTGAAGCGATTCACGTCCAGTGTTCCCGGGCCGCCCCGCTCGCGGGCTCGGTCTACTTCCGGCCGATCGACCCCGTGTACGTGATCGTTGGAGAGGGCCGATGCTCGTAGGACTCGGCCTCGGGCCGGGTGACCCCGAGCTCCTGACCCTTCGCGCTGTTCGCCTGCTCGAGTCGGCCGACGCCGTCTTCGTGCCGGGGCGCGTGGCCGCCGCGCTCGTCGCCCCCTGGCGCGATGCCGAGGTCCTCGAGTTTCCGATGACCGAGGACGAGGACGCGATCCGCGCCTGCATGGAGCGGAACGCGGACCGGATCGCGGCCGAGGAACAGAGCGACGACGGCGAGCGTCTGGTCGTCCTCGGCATCCTCGGCGACCCGAACTTTTACTCGACCTTCT
>DUGU01000084.1 GCA_013331215.1 Methanoregulaceae archaeon | reverse complement strand
CTCCCGCCACTCCCGCTACCGCGGCCGCCATGATCGACGCCGCGACCGGTGCTGTCGGTGGTCGTGTCCCCATACTTGCTCCGGATCCAGTCGCCCGCGTGAAGCATGGCCGGACCGTCCTGGGCGACGTAGCCGCCGGCGGCGAACGAGGGGAGGGAGGATTCCTGGTTGAGCATCGCGCCGACCTGGTCGAGAATCCATTGCCCCCCGGGCAGGTTCTTCAGGCCGCCAATGACGATGTCACCGAGGCCGTTCGCGAAAGACTGCCAGGCAGCCGTCGCGGAGTCGATCATACCTCCCCAGATGCGAAGGCCGGCCTCTTTCGCCTGGTCGAATACTTTTCCGACGTCCTCGGGGATCCGGCCGAACTGCCCCGTCACGATGTCGATCGCAGCCGCGCCGATCGCGCCGAGCGGAGCGAAGAGGATCTTGAGGATGTCCATGAACCACGGAGCCATGTTGTTGACGGCTTCGCCCATGCCCTTGATCCAGTCGAGCGCGCCGGTCTCGACGAGGACCTTGACACCGACCAGACCGACCACAATTCCCGCAGCGACCGCGGCGAGGAAGGCTGCGGCGCCGGCCGTGCCGCCGGCTGCGAGAGCCGAGGACCACGACGCCATGCCACTCGTGATCGCGGCCAGGCCCGAGGAGAGGGCGCTGGTGACGGTCGTACCGATGCCGCCGGCCCCGGCACCGAGCCCGCCGAGAACGTTTCTCGACTTCGCGAACCAGCCGCTCCCCTCGGCACCGATCGGGACCTGCTTCGGGAGGCGGCGGTAGAGCGAGTCCATGAAACCGCGGGCGCCTTTTGCGGCGCGGCCGGCCTTTGATCCCTTCTTGCCGGCGCCGCCGAGGCCGTCGAGACAGCCAGTGAGATCTTCACAGCCGCCCATATTCTTGAGGCCCTTGAGGCTGTCGAAGAACTTCGGGATCTGAAGCCCCTTGTAGAGCGCGAAGGCCGCGGGGACACCTGCGAGGACACCGAGGAGCTCGCGGAAGCCTGCCGGGACGCCGGCATCTTTGAGGATTCCCATAATCCCGCCCCACGTCTCCTTCAATTTACTCACGATATCAGTTTGCTCTCCTCCGAAGATCGTCGCTTTGAGATTCTCCCAGAGGCCATGGACGATATCGAAGAACATCTTGAACGGCCATGCCAGGAGTTTCAAGACCGCGAAGAGTTGCGGATACTGGGCCTCGAGCCGCCGGCCCAGGTCGTCGAACCACTGGAGGACTCCGAGCGCCTCGAGGATATCGACAATGATGTTGCCGAGCACCAGGCCTGCAAGGAATGCGGCGATCCATGCGAGGGCGGCCATCGCCCCCCCGGCCGCCATCGCCTTCTCCCACGCTTTCAGGATCGGATCGAAGAAGTTTGCGGCGGGGAGGAGGAGATTCTTCGCCAGGTCGATGATCCCCGTGGCCTTCAATGCCGCCCAGACCCCGGCCAGGGCGAGGAGCACGGCCACGGCGTTCTTGACCGGCTCGGGCAGCTTCGAGAACCAGTCGGCGAGTTTCATGATCTGGTCCGTCAGCCATAGCACGCCGGGGAGGAGCTGGATGAGGATCAGCGTGGCGAGGTAGCCGAGCGCGCCGCCGAGCATGTCGACCATCGAGGCTGCGACCGGGGAGTACCTGGCGAGACCCCAGAGCGCGCCGAGAGCGCCGCCGACCAAGAGGAGCTGGTGCTTCCATTTGCGGAGGAAGAGCTCGACCCCTTCTCCGGACCGCTTGCTGTCGCGCCGCAGCTGCGCGTTGCCCTTGTGGGCGCTGTCGTAGACGTGATCCGTGGCCTGCTCGGCCTCGCGGTCGCCCTTCACGTTGATGAGGATGGAGACCACCCTGTCGAGCGTCTCTTTCCCCTCCATCTAGAGCCCCCACATGACCGCTTCGCCGGCCTTAGCCACGATTCGCGGCTCCGTCGGGTGGGCGATCGACACGTGGACTTCGAGGAGCGAGGTGAGCGCCCGGACAAACTCGAGGTATGTCGCATCGGTTCGGCGAGTGCGAAACCGTGGAGCGGTGACACGCCGCGAGAGCCGGCGGATCGCGGTGGTCGAGATGGCGGCGAGCTCATTCCGGCCGAGGGAGAGAGGGTCGGTAACGGCCGGGATGTGGCCCGTTACGCGGCCGGTTTCTGGCATGAAAAGGTAGGCACGCTGAGGCCTATTATCGACGAGTACGCGGAGGTCGAATTTTCAGGCGCCCCACCCATCGAGGGCAACCAGACGATCGACGGCCGCGGCCCCGTGCTCGAGGGCCTCGCGGTCCGGAGCACCGGTCAGGATGACCGAGCCGGTCCCGAAAATCAGGGCCGTAGGAGGGCCTTCCGCGGGGCGATAGACGAGGGCGGGGAATACCTCGGGCTCGTATTCGATCTCAGGAGTCAGGATCGCTTGCGAGAGCTTGACCAGGTTGACCCGCCGGCCGATCACGTACTTCGCCACGATGTTGACGATCCGGATCGGTGCCGCGAGGGTCGGGACTCCGGCGGCCGCGAGGACCTCCCGGGCGGCCTCGATCGCGGGGGCGACTTCCGCGGGAGCCCGGGCGCCGGTGATCTGGAGTTTTCCCGAGTGGAACAGCGTGCAGGTGGCCCCGAGGGAGATCAGCCGAAACGCGAGTCGAGAGGTGTTTGGCCTACTGGTAATGCAGAGGTCGGGGGCGGCGGCCGTAATCGCGGCGATGTCGAAGGCCTCGGCGAACTGACCGATCGCCACGACGTTGGCGATGGTCAGCCGGCCAGCCACCGGGAGAGGGGCGGGGGTCATTCGCCTCCCACAGGCCGGCCGGCCTGGATGGAGAGTCGATCGATCGCAGCTGGGTCAGTCATCTGGCCTAGGAGCGCAGCGATCATCCGATCCAGATCGAGGGTGTCGAGGACCTCGGCCGAGGGGCGGCCCCCCGCCTCGCGGACCGCCACGATCATGGCGGCGACCTCCGGGTCTTGCCGGGCGATGTTGTCGAGGATGCCCGGCCACTCTGCCGCGATCACTTCAAACTGTTTGCCCAGCGCAACGAGGCGCTCGCCGTCGCGGCCGGACCGGACCATCCGGCAGCGTTCGCGGCGGTTCATACCGACCCCCGGCCGCGCCACCCCGGCATGTACTGATCGGCCGCGGCCTCGAGGACCTCGGGGAACTTCTCGCGCGGGATCTTCTCCCCCTCCCGCATCACCGGGGGGTTCATCTCGTAGATCGCGAACCACTCGAGGGGGCCGCCGCCGCCCTCGTTGCCCTTGTGGAAGCAGTACCAGCGATCGCCGTCGACGCTCAGGTTGTGCCCGGTCGCGGACCCATACCGCGGATGCTCGCCGTACCCCTCGAACCCGACCAGGGCGGACAGGGGCGGCATAGCCGCGAGGACCTCGGCCTTGTCGAGCCGCGGGCCGGTCGGTCCCTTCTTCGGATTCTTCGAGAGGGCGGCCCGCTGCCGGATGGTCTCGGACCGGAGCCGGTCGCCGGCCCGGCCGGCCTCGAGCCTGAGGATCTCGTCGGCGATCGGGTGCTCGTCCACGTCGATCGCAGCCGCGAAGAGGGCGGCGACGTCGCCCCCGTCGCGGACGAACTCGTTGAGGTCCACCTTCTCGAGCCCCTCGGGCCGCGGGATCTCGCAGAGATATGGTCGGAGGCCTCGGCGGGCGAGTGCGAGCCCGGTATCGACGGCGCCGCGGAGCCCGGCCCCGGAGGCCTCGGCGTCCATGATCAGATAGATCCTGCCGGCCGGGCGGCAGAGCTCGACCAGGGCGGCCGCATGCTCCTTCTTGAACCGGATGGTCACGGGGGACACGGCCGCGTACCCTGCCTGGTGGGCGCTGATGCAGTCCGTGACCCCTTCCGTGATGATGAGCGGGGCGCCGGTCCGGACGGTGTCGGCCCCGAAGATCGGCTCTGTGATCCCGTTCGGGATCCGCTCGCCGGCCGCGGTGAGAGTCGATCGCTTCTGCTTCGCGTACTTGCCCGGGAGGGTGTCGGTCGTCTCGTCCGTCTGCCGCGCGATGAAGTAGGCCGGCCGGCCGCCGAGCAGGTACGGGAGGACCAGGCGCCCGCGCCACAGGGGGAAGAGGCCGGACAGGCCGACCGCGAACAGACCCGAGGCCCGGATCTCCTCGGCCTCGAGGCCGGCATCCATCAGGCGGAGGATCAGGGCGGATCGGTCCGCGGGGGCGAACCCGATCCGGGCCCTAGCGATCGTCTCATCGGTCAGTCCGTACCGGGTCCGGAGGTGCTCGCGGTGCCGCTCCTGGAGGGACGCCTCGAAGAACGCGGCCGCGGTCTCGAGCGCGATCGCGAGCCGGTCCGGATCCCACGACCAGGGCGCCGCGTCGAGGGTCACGACCGCACCCCCGCGATCGCCTGCAGGGGCGGGGCCGAGGGGCCGGTCCGGAGCCCGTTGAGGATGACCAGGGCCTCCGACGCGCGGGGGATCCCGACGTAGTAGACCCGCCGCTCCTCGGCCTCGATCGCGGGGCTCTGCCAGTAGTCGGCCGCCCGGGCCTTCTGATAGCCCGTATGCAGGACCACGGCGGGNNGTGCTGATGGTGATCGCGGACGGGGCCGGGCGAGCCGGGCCGCGGGCGAGGGCTGCCGGGATCCCGGCGGCGAGGTCCTCGCGGAAGTCGAGCTCGGCCGCAATGGTGCGAGCCATCCCCGGCCGGGGCGGGGTGTCGGAGAACCATCCGAAAATCTCAGGGATGAAGAGGGCCTCGGGGCGGGCGAGGTGCGCGCGAATATTCTCGGGCGGGTTGTAGAGGCGCGGAGCCGTTGCCGTCAGGGCCCGGGCCTGGTCTGCGGTGATCGCGCTCGGGTGCCCGGTGCGCTCGAAGCCGGTGAGGGCGTCGAGAGCCGAGAGGAGCTGCCGGATATCGACGGTCTCCCCAGCATTGGTGCGGGCCGTCTCCCACGGGGGCGACCAGTCAGAGAGCAGGGTCGAATGCGGGAGCCCGGCCGCGGTGAGGGTGCTTGATAACTTCTTGACGTTCCGCCTATACCGGGCGAGGATCATCACCTCGCCGTACTGCCGTTGTAGGACCTCGACCACGGCCACGGCCGCGGCCGCGTCATAGGGCCGCTCGACCCGTACCCGGCCGGCCGCACCGGGGCGGGCCGTCACGTTAGATAAATCGCCGAGGACCTGATCGGCCGCGGCCATGATCGCGGCCGGGCATCGGCGGGAGAGCGGCGCCGGTTCGCCGGCCCTCGCCCCTATGTCCTCGACCGGACCGGGAAGCTTCTCGAGGAGTATCGGGTTCGCGCCCCGGAACCCATAGATCGCCTGGTTGCCGTCGCCGGCCACGTAGATCCGGATCAGGTCGCCAGATAGCCGCCACTGCATGAACAGGGTAAACTCGAGGGGGGATAGGTCCTGAAATTCATCGACCATCAGGACGGGCGCGAGCGGAGCGGCGCCTTCCTCGATCGCCAGATATACGTAATCGTCGTGCTCGTAAAGCTGGTGCTCGGCCTTGTAGTCCGCCCATGCCTGGAGGAGCTCGGCCGCGTCACCGCAGGAGCGCGGGATATGCCCCCCGATCGCGGTCTCGGCGTGCGGGGCGTGTACCCAGTCCCATCGTTGCCCCCGGATGTACCGGGCGAGGCGGAAGAGGGTATTTCCCGGCCACTCGGCCGTACTCCGATCGTCATCGGGCGCGGACTTTGACCAGGCCGGGTCATACTTGAGGTGATGGAGGGCGGCGAACTCGGCGAAATATCCGGCGGTTTTCTTCTTCTCCTCTGTGATGATCTGATCCCCGTTCCGGGTGTCGATCAGCCCGGCGGCCTTGCAGGACCTGTAGGCGGCCGCGTGCGACGTGCATACGGCCGCCTCGATCTCCGCTTTGCCGGCCTTCGGATAGACCGCCCTCATCCGCGGTTGAACGTCCGCGGTCATTGCCCGCGAGAAGGTCTCGAAGGTGAGATCCCCGATCCCGGTCCCGTACTCCTCGGCCTCGTGCCGGGCGAGGGTCAACAGCTTGGTTGTTTTTCCTGTACCGGGTCCGGCCGTGTACCGGGTGACCGGCATCACGCGGACCGCCTCCCGGCCGCAATCGTGCGCGTGAGGGGGAAATTTTGCAGCCGATCCTTACCTTCCTCGAGGCCTCCCCGTCTAAGTTTATATATTCTGTACCGGGTTGTACCGAGTGCCATCCAGTTACCCGGTACAGAACCGACCGTTTCACACCCTTTTTCGCGCGAATAGGGGACGATTTGAAAATATGTACCGGGTGTACCGGGTGTACCGGGTGGAATATTTTGTTGCAAGTTTTCGTACCGAAAAGTTCCCCTCACGCACGCGGTACAGGTCCGAGTCACTCCCCTCCCCTCCTGTGCGCGGCCTCGACCCCATCGAGAACGGACAGAGGGGCGGGAGTCGGGACCGCTTCGCCCCATGCGAACTTTCGATTGAACCCCCACACCCAAACGAGATGCGAGGATTTCCCGACCCGCATCTTCTTGCTCGGCGCCGGCATGTGTCCGGCAGTCCGGAGGAGCTTGGACAGGGCCGAGGAATAGCCGGCCGGTCGCTTCAGGCCCTGGTCTATGAATCGGGCGATCAGACTGTTGCGGACCCATACCCGGCCGGCGCCATCCAGCCACCCATACTGATCGGTGGTCATCTCCTTGGATGTAGCAACCATCGTTACCTCCCCGAGATGGGCCCGGAGCCGTTCGATAATGCTCTCGGCCTCTGTGATCTCTTCGGTCTCGTGGATACCCCGGAGCGCGGGATCGGACCAAAACGCCTGAATTTTCATCCAGTCGCGGCCGGTTGCATTGAGGGGTTCGAAAAACATGGACATCCAGGCTGTATTGAGGAACCGCCCATCCATGCCCCCCATCTCGGCCGCGGTTACCGTCAGCGTCCGATCGCCGAGGCCCACCTCGAAGAGGGTCCCTTCGGCTCCTTCGACGGGTAAACGTCCACGGACCGGGTTTTCTTCAGGACCACTCGAACGGGTTTCGAGGTCAGTGCGCTTTTTTTCTTGGGGTTCTCTTCGATCGTTTTGCGGATCTCGTCGAAGGCGGTCCGGACCTTTGCCCGGGCGAACTCCGGTTTGCGGGCATCCTCGTCGAGGGCCCGGTTAAGGGCGGCCGCGATCCGGTCCTGCAACCGCTCGTTAAGCCACGGTTCGCCTTTCGTCTCGAACAGGTCCCCTACCCGTTTCCCGCCCCGGAGGAACTCGATCGGGAACCGGCCGCGGTCCTCGGGCCATACCCGCATCTCGACATCACCAAAGAGCCGGATCGGGTCGAACCCCTCGCCGGCCGGCTCGCGGACGGGTTCGGCCTGGTCATCCTCGAGGCCTGCCGGCGCCGCGGTCGGCGTGCTCGCGGCCTCTTCCTGGTCCGGACCGGGGACCGACTCGGACTGATCCGCGGTCCGCGGCGATCCGCTTTGATCCGCGATCCGGATCGCTCCGCTCGGATCGTCGCTGTCCCCCGGTGTCCCGCTTTGTCCCACGTCCAGGATCGCTCCGCTCTGATCGGGGCCGTCCTGTTCAGGCACACTTTGGCACGCGAGACGTGCCAGTGCCCCTTCGGGGCCGTGGCCTCCGTGCCCTTCGGCCGCTGCCGTCGAGGCCTCGGCCTGGTCGTGCTCGAGGTCCTCGCCGTCCGGGATCCCGGGGGCCTGGCCCTCGAATACGGCCGGCCCCTCCTCGCCTGTGAAGCGATCGGCATCGCCCCGGAGGTGCATGATCGCGGCGGTCGCCTCATCCGGGAGGCCCGAATAGGTCCGCCCGAGCTCTTTGATCAGGGCGTCCCCCTCCTCGACCGTCCTCGGGAGCGGCCCGGTGTACCGGGGGAGGTTCGGCGGCCGGCCGGTCCGGGCCGTGGTGCCCCTCTTGACTCTCACGCCCGAGGCCTTCAGGGCCTCGAGTGCGGTCGCGGCCTCGCGCAGGTCCTCGTCGGTCGCGGTCACGCGCCCCCTTGCGTCAGGACCATGACAGCTCCGTCCGGACCGCTGCCGATTCCGCGGCCACCCCCTCGCGGACTGCCGCGCGGTGTGCCTCGAGCATGCGGCACCTGAGACTCTGATCGGGGTGCCCCGGGATCTGTTCGACTGCCTCGATCTCCTCGTATCTGTAGATCCGGCACCGATCCCCGGCGTACGGCTCCACACAGGCGAGACCATCGCCCGAACTGAGAACCCACGCGGCGAAGGTCGAGCCATCCTTCAGGCGGATCATGGCATACCGCCTATGCGCGCCGCGGAGAGCCCGGATCACGGGGTTGGGATGCTTCGACGGCGGCCGCTGCCATGCCGGGGCCCCCTCTGCCCTGGTCGGGGCCAGGCGCTCCGGATCGGATGCCTCGGGGATCAGCTCGACGGTCGCGATCTCGTCATAGCGGAGGCGCACCGGAACAAGAGAACCGGGCGGGTCTACGAAGACATGCCCATGTCCCGCGTGGACGCTGATCCGCCCGTCGATGAAAGAGCCGTCCTTCATGCAGATCCTGGCCTCTCGCCCGAACCCGTCGTGGCAGGCGCGGACGATCGGATCGCGGTGCCTCGACGGTTGCCGCGGCATCAAGATCCCCCCGCGGCCCACGCGGCTTTTGGGCGGACGGATTGGATCGCGCCGATCGGGATCGTCGCGGTCGTGCCGTCGCCGACGAGGATCACGAGTGCGGTCTCATCGGCGCCGAGGACCACCCCGACGATCGACCCGAACGGCATGAGCCGGACCCGGACCCGCTCGCCGATGTGCCGGCCGATGAGCGGTGTCGCGGCCTCGGCCCGGTCCTCGTGGTTCATGCCTCGCCTCCGGGCTCGACCTCGCGCCTCCAGCCGTCCGGAAGGTCGAGGACCAGGCCCGCGCCCTTGAAGACGAGATGGTCTTTGCCGCGGTCGTCGGTGATCAAGAGCTCATACTGCGTGTAGCCGGTCAGGGTGCCGTTGATGGCCGGTTGCCCCGGTACGTGGGCTGTCACCTTCTGCCGGTGAAGCCGGGCGATGAAGTCCGGCGGCCTCTTCGCCCTCGTGTCGGGGCTCGGCGCCGCGGGGCCCTGGTCATCGGCCGTCATGCCGTGATCCTGCGATCGCGCGTCGAGCGGCAGAGGGTGATTGCTCCGCACGCGCTGCAGTCGGTCACACAGAGCCGCGTAGGCCACGGAGTCGGGGTACGGGGACGGCGGACGGTCCGGACGTCGCGGAGCGGGATCGCGGCGATCTCATCGGCGCCGGTCTCGACGATCACGCCCTCGGGCCCAGTCAGGACGAGGAGGCCGGCCACGGTCGAGCGGTCCAGGCGGACTACCTCGACGGGCTCGCCTCGAAGCAGGTTCGGTCCGCCACCCGCAAGGTATTTTATAAGTAACGTCCTAGAATGAGTCGGTAAAGGCGCATTCTCCCCCTTTTCGCTCACGCCTCGACCGCCTCCACACGAGCCTGCTGCCGCAGGGGCCGTCGATCGACCAGTTCGATCCGACCTTCCCTGATGAGACGGGCAACAGTTCGCTGCTCCGGCTTGGACAGGAGCTTGAAGGCGGAGCGACTCAGCTGGAAAGTATCGGCGGGATTATCAGGACCCGGTGCCGACACTTAGGATGCCCCCCTCGTTACCGCGATGGTGGGTCCTGGTGCGGGGATGCTTTGGCCGGCGTCCCGCTCCAGGTCTTCAATCTTCGCCGTCAGTGCCTCGGCCAACGTCGAGCTGAACGGGACCCTCAATTCAATCGCTCGTTCTTTCAGGCTCGCTGGTATCGAGACTGTTGTCGACGAGCGCAACACAGATCTCATCTAAAACTTAGGTGCGTGTATACCTATTATCGACCACTGTCCAATAGGAGAATGTCTAAAGAGAGTTTGGACAAAACACGGCCACATCTCCCTTTGAGGTACAGATCTAGGATACTGTCCTCATCCCTTTTTTCGAAGTCGAGCTCGCAGCGCACGAATCTCGATCAAATCTGCCTTGAGCTCCGCGAGTCCCCCCGGAGTGACGCCCCAGCGACGGAGGCAGCCTCTGTATTGCGGCCGGTCAATACCCGAACCGCCGCTCATACTCGCCGTGGTCGAACCACTCAATAATACCTACCTGGACCGTTCCGTCCACGTCGCCGGCCACCATGTAGATAAGTCGCCATCCTCCGGCCATGTCGACCTTCCAGAGCGCGGCGATCGGATCGTATCGCTGGTGGTACTCGCGGGGTATCAACCGCTTCGGAATCTGCGTTCCGGCAAAGGCGTTCCGCTCGATCGCATCGAAGGCCCGGCCGAGCATCGCGACCAGCTCCCGATCTTCCGATCGTCGGGACTCGGCGATCTTGCGGTACGCAGCATGCACTTTGTCGTCGATAAAATAGACCGTGGCCTTCATCGCGCCGACGGATCAGCGGATGCGGAGGTCGGGCCGGCTCCTGAGTCGCTGAGCCAGTACCGGGTTATAGACGTAGCAGACGTTCCCGACGGCGTCGATGCCCACCTTCGCCGCGTCGACCAGGGCCGCGAGCGACGCGGAGAACTGAGCAAACGGGATCCGCTGCGGGAGCGCCTGCCAGAGCGC
>DUGU01000144.1 GCA_013331215.1 Methanoregulaceae archaeon | reverse complement strand
CTTGGTGGAGAAGAACGGCTCGAAGACCTGCTCGAGCGTCTCCCGGTCCATGCCGCAGCCGATGTCCCGGACCGACAACCGTACGTGCGGGCCCGGCTTCCCGTCCGGGCGCAGGGCCGCGTCCTCCGCTTCCGACTCCGCCGCGGCGGTTTCGATGGTCAGCTTCCCTCCGTCCGGCATGGCGTCGGCGGCGTTCACCGCGAGGTTCATGAGGATCTGCTCCACCTGGCCGACGTCCGCCAGGACCGGCGGGAGACCGGGGGACAGGGCGAGCTCCATGTCGATGTCCTCCGGGACGGTCCGCCTCAGAAGCTTCTCGAAGCCCTTGACGGTCTCGTTGAGATCCACCGGCCGGAATTCCAGCGTCTGCTTCCGGGAAAAGGCCAGCAGCTGGCGCACCAAATCCCGCGCCCTGACGCCGGCGCTGAGGATCTGGTTCACCGATTCGCGCCGCACGTCCCTGGCGCCCAGCTCCTCCAGTAGCATCTCGCCGTAACCGAGGATGGGGGAGAGCATATTGTTCAGGTCGTGGGCCACGCCCCCCGCCAGGCGGCCGATGGCCTCGACCTTCTGGGCCTGCCGCATCTGCTCCCGGATCCGGACCTCCTCCGTGATGTCCCGCGATACGCCGCAGAGCCCCACGACCTTCCCGGCGGCGTCGTACACCGGCGATTTGCTGGTGGAGATCACCCGCGTGGCGCCCCGGACGGTTCGGACGTAGGAACCCAGCACGGGCTGTCCCGACAGGACCTTGCGGTCGACCGCGTCGATCTCCTCTCGGTATTCCTCCCCGTACAGGTCGGCGGCGGTCCGCCCGACGATCTCGTCGAGGGAACACCCGAACATCCGCATCATCGCCTTGTTGCAGTGGGTATAGCGGAGGCCGGTGCCCTTGAGATAGATGGACTCCTGTGCCGAGTCGAAGATGGCCCGAAGCCGCGCCTCGCTCTCCCGGAGCGATTCCTCCGCCCGCCTCCGCTCGGAGATGTCGCGGCACACGCAGAAGATCAGCTTGCGGCCCTGGATCACGGCGGCGTTGGTGCTGATCTCCATGTCGACGAGGTCGCCGTCCTTGCGCCGGTGGACCGTTTCGAAGTGATCGCCGGTCTCGTCGATGTCCCGGATCATCTCGAGCACCCGTTCGCGCGGGGAGCTGTTCTCCCAATCCCAAACGTAAAGCCGGAGCACCTCTTCCGGGGAATACCCGAGCATCTCGGCGAAGCGCCGGTTCGCCTCGTAGACCTTGCCGTTCTCGTCGAGGACCACTATGCCGTCGTGCGACTGCTCGATCAGGAGTCTCCGGCGGGTCGCTTCCTCCTTCAGGGTCTCCCTTTCCCGCTTGCGCTCGTTTACGACCTCGGTGTAGACGATGATCCCGCCGATGGAGCCGTCCGGCTCGTACCACGGGCGGCATTCCCACTGGGTCCAATATGTCGTTCCGTCCTCCCGGAGGTACGGGTCGTCGTTCCCGCTCAGGCATTCGCCGGCCAGCGCCCTCTTGTGGGCGTCCCTCCATTTCTGCGGCAGGTCCGGGAAGACCTCATAGTGATGCCGGCCGATGATGTCCCGGTCCTTGACGTGGTATTCCTCCAGGTACTTCTGGCTGACGTGGACATACCGCATGTCCCGATCGTGGACGGCGACGGCGCTGCGCATGTGTTCGATGACGTAGCGCAACAGGCCGTGGGATTGCGCAAGCCGCCGTTCGCTCTCCCGAAGCTCGGCCGTGCGTTCCTGCACCCGGGTCTCCAGCATCCGGTTCCGTTCCGCCAGCGCCTTCGCGGTCCGGGTGTTTTCGATGTGCTGCGCCACGACGTCGGCCGTGGCCGCGATGAAGGAAGAGAACGGCTCGAGCGACGATCCGTCCTTGATGGACAGGAACAGGGCGCCGTACCCGGATTGGGACGTGCGGAGCGCGAACCTCTTCAGGGTCGCGTCCTCCCGGAAGGGACAACCGGCCGCGCACCCCCGGAAGGAGCCGCCCGGGGCGATCCGCCCGGCGGGACAGGCCATGGGGCCGGGCAACGCACCGGCGACCCGGCCCCTGGCATCGCCCTCGATGCACACAACGCACCCGGATATCCCCGGGAGCTCCCCGAGCCCCCGGACGACCATCTCCGCAAGTCGCTCCTCGTCGGCCGCGGCCTGCAGGGTGCTCTGCAGAAGCAGTATGCGTCCCGGGACGGAGGTTCCGTTGACATCCGGGCCGGTCATTCCCGCTTCCAGTCCCGGCTCGAAGGGGGCGGTTCGTTCAGGACGAGCCAGTAGAAGCCCAGCTGCCGGACCGTGTCGGAGAATCGCAGGAAGTCCACCGGCTTGCAGATGTAGCTGTTGACGCCGAGCTCGTAGGCCTCCCTCAGGTCCCTCTCTTCCTTCGAAGAGGTCAGGATCACGACGGGCAGGTGCCGGGTCGTCTCGCAGGACCGGATCTTCCGAAGGATCTCCAGCCCGGTCATGCGGGGCATGTTGATGTCGATGAGAACGAGTGCGGGACGCCGTCCCGGCCTGCCTTCCCGGCTTCCC
>DUGU01000184.1 GCA_013331215.1 Methanoregulaceae archaeon | reverse complement strand
TGTAGGTCTGCATGTGGTCGCAGAGCTTCTTCGCGAGCATCTCCACGTCCATCTCCTCGTCGTACGAGACCCGGTTGATCTGGCTCTCGACCCGGGCCCGGTCCACGAGCGAGCGGGCGTCGCCGACGAGCCCCGAGGACGCGACGCCGATGTGGTCGTCGATCCGGAAGATCTTCTCGATCGAGCTCGGCTCCAGGAGCTTCGAGTTCACACGCTTGTCCACGAGCAGGACGATCCCGTCCTGTGCCTTGATCCCGACCGCGGTCGTGCCGCGCTTGACCGCTTCCCGGGCGTACTCGACCTGGTAGAGCCGGCCGTCGGGCGAGAAGACCGTGATCGCCCGATCGTATCCCATCTGGTATTGTGGCTGCATTATCTCTCCTCAGGGTGAATGGTCTCGAAGTATACTACTCGCTCTCCCTTATAATCATGCTCGATAACATCGACCCTCGCGGCGCCGATTCGGCGCCGCTGCCGGACGATCTCGCCCTCGGTCGTCTCGTCGAGCTGGACCGATTCGGGGGGCGGGACGAGCCGATCCCGCAGGCTCAGGATCGTGCCCGAGACGGCCCGCGGGTGGAACGCGCACGCGGTCCCGTCGACGGCCGAGACCGTCGCGACGGCCCCGATCAGCCGCTCCTCCTCCCCCCGCCTGCATCGGACGATCGCGTGCCCGCGCTCGACCGCGACCACGGCCTGGTCGATCACCGCGGCGCCGACATCGCCGTAGAGCGCCGAGACGGCCTCGGCGATCGCGAGATAGAGGGCCTTGCCGTCGGGGACGAGGGAGACCGGCGCGATCCGGACCAGGAGGTACCGCCGGTTCGCCCGCAGGGTCGGGGGCCGGGGTTTCATTCGACCACCCGCACCAGCAGGGCCGGCGACATCAGGGCCTCGACCCCCGTGAGCGCGGCCTCGACGCCGTCCGCGTCCAGGCCGAAGAGACGGCAGAGGGCGTGGGCGGCGCGGGGCGCCCGGAGGTCGAGGCAGGACCGCGCCCCCGAGCCGAGCACGAGTGGAAAGCCGTACCGCGCCTGGAGCACGAGCACGTCCGCGTACCGGCGGAGGGCGGCCTGCCGGAGCCCGCCCCGTTCGCGCACGAGCGGCGCGAGCACGAGCTCGACCGCGACCCCCCGGTCGGCCGCGGTCCTGGCCGCGACGTGGTCGAAGGAGTTCCGCCGACAGCGGTACACGCCCGAGAGGGCGTGAACGCCGGCAAAGCCGGCGGCGGCCCGGTTGAAGCCCTGCTCGCCGAGCCGGACCGTGACGAAGGTCCCCTCGGCCGCCCGCCGGACGGCCGCGAGCGCCTGGTTCTGCTTCTCGGCCGCGACGTAGACGCCGGGGATCACCCGGACGGAGCCGCAGGTCATGGGCGGCCCTCCCACGGAGACGATGGCCCCGTATCCGAGCGCGCCGGCCTCGAGAGCCATCCGCTCGACCGTGGTGTCGCCGCCGGCGTACGTGCGAACGTCGGTCCGCATGAAAAAAGGGTTACTTGCCCCGGTTCGCGTGCGAGCGGATCGAGGGATAATTCTTCTCGGTTCCGCGCCCCTTGTGGCGGAAGCCGCGTCCCTTCTGGCCGGCGCTGGTCTTCCCGCGCTCGGCCCGGCCGCGCTGGTTCGCGTTGCCGATCCAGGCGAGGGCAGGGTCCGCGCGGATCGAGGGGTGGTGACCGTCGACCAGGATGACCTCGAACCACTTCTGCCGGCCGTCCTGGCCGACCCAGTAGGAGTTGAGGACCTCCATGTTCGGGTACCGCGACGAGGCGCGCTCCTCGGCGATCCGCTGGAGCGACTTGCCCGGCGTGATCCGGTGCATGCCCATGTTCGCCGAGCGCCGTCCGCGGATGTACCGCGACTTCCGCCGGCCGCCGCGCCGGATCTTGGAGCGGACCACGATCACGCCCTGCTTGGCTTTGTACCCGAGCGAGCGGGCGCGGTCGATGCGCGTCGGCCGCGCGAGCCGGACCACGGTCCCCTCGCGCCGCCAGAGCTGCATGCGCTCCCAGAGGAGCTCCGAGACGCCGGACTCATCCGGCTTCTTCCAGGCGTCCCTGATATAACTGTAGACTGATTTCGACATTGCGATCACCAGAGGTTCAGCGGACGAGCCGCCACATTCCTACGCGGGACGGATCCCGAGTGCCTTTATATTTCTGCCGCGGGGGACTTAAGTATGCCCCTCCGCGTCGCCCTTGACCTTCTCGACCACGCGGATGTCGCCGATCCGCGTGACCGGATACTGCCCGCTCTCGTCCTTCTCGGCCGACTTGACCATGTCCCAGACCGTGAGCAGCGCGACCGAGACGCCGACGAGCGCCTCCATCTCGACCCCGGTTCTGCCGGTGGTCACGACCTCGACCCTGGCCTCGATCCGGTCGTCGAGCGCCTCGAACCCGACCTTCACCGCGCCGATCGGGATCGGGTGGCACATGGGGATGATCCGCGAGGTATCCTTGACCGCGAGGATGGCCGCGACCCGGGCCGTCGCGAGGACGTTGCCCTTGACGACCGTTCCCAGTGCGATCGCGGCGAGCGTCTCGGGCCGGAGCTTGATCCAGCCGGCCGCGACGGCCCGGCGCGCGACCTCGTCCTTGTCCGTGACGTCGACCATCCGGACGGCGTCCCCCTCGATGTGCGTGAACTCGGGCATCCCCTCACCGACCATAGAGTACCTCCGGAAGGGCCGTAAGCATGTCGGAGGCGAGGAGGCCCGAGAGCCGGCCGGCCGCCGCGGCCTCGCCGGCCAGGCCGTTCGCGTACGCCCCGGCGACGGCGGCCTCGAACGGGGAAAGCCGGCAGAGGAGGGCACCGACCACGCCCGCGAGCACGTCCCCGGTCCCGCCGACGGTCATGGCGGGCGTGCCCGTCCGGTTGAACCGGACGCGCTCCCCGTCCGAGACCGTGTCGACCGGGCCCTTGAGGAGGACCACGCCGTCCCGGGCCGCGGCTCGCACGGCCCGGCCCCGTCCGGAGAGGTCGCCGGGGGGCCGAACGCCGAAGGAGCGCGCGAACTCGCCGGCGTGCGGCGTGTAGATCGTCGAGCGGGCCACCGGGAGCGGGAGCCGCAGCGCGTCGGCGTCGAAGACCGCGGCTTTGCAGTGCGGCGCGAGCGCGCCGGCGATCGGGGCCGCCTCCTGACCGAGGCCGTTGCCGATCACGGCCGCGTCGGCCCGCCCGGCCTCGGTGACGAGCCGGTCGCGGTGCTCCCCCCAATCCGCTCCCCCGATCGGAATGGTGATCACGTCGGGGTACGGGAGCGGCGACGGGGTCGCGACGAGGACCAGGTCGGCCCCGGCCCGGAGCGCGGCAAGGCCGACGAGGTACGGCGCGCCCTGGTACGGGCCGCCGCCGACCACGAGTACGCGCCCGCCTTCGCCCTTGTGCGCCTCGGCCCGCCGCGGTGCGAGCGCGAGCAGGTCGCCCGGCCCGGCGACGACCTCGGCCTCGAGCGGGATCCCGATCTGCGCGACCGTCGCGCCCGGCCCCTTCGGCCGGTGGAACGCGAGCACCCGGTCGGCCCGGCACCCCGGCGTCGGGACGTCGGCCGCGAGGATCGGCGCGGGCGAGGCGTTCGCCCGGGCGACGATGGCTCCGATCGGCTCGCGGAGCGGCG
>DUGU01000088.1 GCA_013331215.1 Methanoregulaceae archaeon | reverse complement strand
CGCTGGCAACGCCCTCGGAGAGGAGGAGCGGCAGGCGTGTCTCGATGCCGGGCACGCCCTGCACGACGCGCGTGAAATCGGGGATAGGCTTCCCGTCCGGGTCGCATTCGAGATGAGCCGCCTTCGCAGCGATGGTGTATGCGCAGTCGTCCGAACCGACGCAGTCGATGGTGCCGTCGGCCAGCGCCTGCCAGAGGGCCGGCTGATCCCGGCCGTCGCGGAGCGGCGGGGCACAGATCGCTAGGTGGCCACGTTCGGGGTCGTCGTAGAGGTCGCGGGTGAGGATCAGGTACTGCGGGCAGGTCTCGACGTATAGCCGGAGGCCCGCCTGCCGTGCCCGCCGCGCCTCCTCGACGGCCTCGGCGACGGACGTATGGACCATGTAGAGCGGGCAGTCCGCCAGCCGGGCGAACCGGGCGGCCCGGGCGAAGGCCTCGGCCTCGCAGAGCGGGGGCCGGGTGTCGGGGTAACGCGACCAGGAGAGGTCCCCCTCTCGCCGCGCTTCCTCGGTCAGGGCGGCGGCGATCGGGTCGGATTCGGCGTGGACGAGGGGAAGGGCGCGAGCCGCATGCGCCGCGCGGAACGCGGCGAGCAGGGTCGCGTCATCGACCATCAGACCAACCTCGGCGTAGGCCATGTAAACCTTGAACGACGGGCAACCGGCCAGGACGGCCTCGGGCAGCTCCGTAATATGCCCGGGTTCGAGGACCCGTCCGTGGACCGCGTAGTCGATCGCGGACTTGGCCATCTGCTCCTTCCGTCCATCCATCGCCTCGATGAGCGACCCGCCCCGCTCCGCGTTCGCGAAGTCGAAGAAGGTCGTGACACCGCCGAACGCGGCCGCGACCGACTGAGTGAAGAAGTCGTTTACCGTGGAAAGTCCGAGGAAGTCGTTCTCGACGTGCATGTGTGGCTCGACCCCGCCCGGGAGGATCCAGAGCCCGGAGGCGTCGATCACGCGCCCCGCCGTACCGGTCACGGTGCCGACGTCCGCGATCCGGCCGTCGAGGACGGCGATATCGACGGGCCGGACGCCATCGGGCAGGGCCGCGAGGCCGTGGCGGACGATCAGGTCGTACATGCACCAGTATCGACCGGGCAGAGGTTGAACCCGACCGGTGTCATCCGGGACGATCCCGGCAGGTTGATGGCCGCTCCTGTCGAACCTGAGGCATGGACCCTGAGTGTGCGAACGTGAACCGGACGATCGACGCCTACGCGGCGCTGTACGAACGACGCGACCTCGACGGCCTCGTCTCATTGCTCGACCCGGAGGCCCGGGGCTTCGGCACGGGCGCCGACGAGGTGGCCGCCGACCCGCAGGAGTTCAGGCAGGCCGTGGCGAGGGATTTCGCTCAGGCCGAGGCCGCCACCATCGCGTTCACGGAGCGGCGATGCACAGTCTCCGGCGACGTCGCCTGGGTGATGGGGGCCGCCAGGTTCGCGTTCCGGACGGATGGCGGCGACGACACCCTCGACGGCCGGTTCACGGCAGTCCTCCGGCGACAGGACGGCGTCTGGCGGTTCGCACAGTTCCACTTCTCAGTGCCGTACAGGGCGCAGGCCCCGGGCGCGTCATGGCCCGGAGCGTCCTGACGGTTATTCTTCCGCCTTCGCCTCTTCTCTGGACATGATCTTCAACTCGCACCCGCGGTCGCCCGTGCACGCGGCCCGGACGTAGCGAAGCGTGAAGGCCGGGTTCAGGGCCTCGATCAGCGGGATCGTGAACGCGAGGCAGCGGTCCGGGAGGAGCGCGTGGTCGATCTCGAGCAGGTCCGCCTCCTCGGAGAACGGGCAGCGGCGCACGCGCAGCGACGCCCGCTCCCCGGTATCGACCAGCGGCTCGAACAGGAAGTCCCGGCCGAAGAGGGCCTCGCCGAGGACCGAGAGCGTGGACGCGAGCTCGCCCGCAGTCGACCGCGGCAGGCGGAAAGCGTCGGCCAGGTCCCTCGCCTCGCGCGCCATCTCGATCCAGATCGCGTGCTCGAGCACGTCGTAGTCCTCGCCCACGCCCCGGCGATAGGTGATGTCGTAGAGGAGCGGGAGCTTGGCGAGCAGGCGCGCACAGACCTGCCAGCGCGTGGCCTCGGGGATCCGCTCGAGGTCGCTGCGGGTCACGTCCGCCGCCCCCGGCAGAGTAGCAGGATCGATTTCGTCTGCATCTGCAGTCCTCTTGCGAGAGAAGGAAAAAAGGTTGCGGGTGCTCCAACCGGGACCTAGGCCCCGTAAAGCTTCCGGAGACCGGCCACGTCCCCGGCCTCGAGGCTGTCCTTCTTCACTTCGCCGAGACCGCCGTAGCCGTACATGGTCAGCTCGCTCGCCCGGACTGCATAGAGGTCGGCGAGACCGCAGACATGGCCCGCCTCGTGGGTGACGATGTTCCGGACGTCGTAGGCGTTCGCGAGCGCGTAGCCCGGTACTTCACCATTGGCGTCGATGCCCCAGGTCAGGTAAGCATTCAGTTGGATGTCCGCCTCGACGATCTCCTTCGATCCGCGGGTGTACCAGACGGTCGTGACGGCGATGACGTTCCTGTCCTCGATCGGTCCCCAGAAGACGTCGTTTCGGCCCACCGCAGGGGCTGCCGATGTCAGCCCCCCTGTCCCGAAGAGCGCCCTCGACGTACTCGCGTCCCACGCGGAGAACGCCGCCTGAACGTTCTCGCCGACGGCGCCGGCAGTCAGACCACAGGTATTGGCCGTGTTCACGGTGTAGGAGACCGGAAACTGCTTCCACTTCATGCCCATCAGCTTGTACGATGCCGTCTGGTCCCCAGCCGGAGGCGCCCTGGCGGCGTCCTTGTAATGGACGAAGACGAGTTTGTCGACCGGCTCTTTGACCGGCCGCTCCGCGCCGGCGATCCCGACGCAGAGCAGGGCCGCGATCAGGACGACTGCAACACACCATCGATTCATTCGGCTCACCAACCCCGGTTACGCACCTTGCGTAGCGTGCCATAGATATAAAAAGGTGATTATTTAATTAGTGC